>JAEWWF010000291.1 GCA_023396465.1 Pseudomonadota bacterium | reverse complement strand
CGTCCAGCAGCAGCAGGCGGGGGTGGGCCATCAGCGCCCGGCCCATGGCGAGCATCTGCTGCTGCCCGCCGGACAGGGTGCCCGCCGCCTCCAGCCGCTTCTTCCTCAGGATCGGGAAGGTGTCGTAAACCCGCTCCAGGTCGGCCGCCACGTCCTTGCCGCGACGGCGGAAGACCCCCAGGCGCAGGTTGTCCTCCACCGACAGCGGGCCGAACACCTGACGGCCTTCCGGCACCTGGCAGATGCCCATGGCGACCCGCCGGTCGGGGCGGGCGCGGCCGATGTCCTCGCCGTCGAAGCGGATGGTGCCGGCGCTGGCCGGCTGCACCCCCGACAGCGCCCGCAGAAAGGTGGTCTTGCCCGCCCCGTTGGCGCCCACAAGGGCCACCAGCTCGCCCTCGCCCACCTGGATGTCGATGCCGTGCAGGGCCTCGATGCGGCCATAGGCGCTTTTCAGTCCGGTCACTTCCAGCAGCATAAGGCGCGTCTCCGTCAAGCGGCGTGGCCGAGATAGGCGGCGATGACGTCGGGGTTCTGGCGCACCTCCTGCGGCGTGCCCTCGGTGAGCTTGCGGCCGTAGTCGAGCACCAGGATGTGGTCGCTGATTTCCATGACCATCTTCATGTCGTGCTCCACCAGCACCACGGTCACGCCGCGCGCCGCCACCTTCTTGATGACGGCGTCGATCTCGCGGCTTTCCACGTCGTTGAGGCCGGCGGCCGGTTCGTCCAGCAGCAGCAGGCGCGGCGCGGCGGCCAGCGCGCGGGCGATCTCCAGCCGCTTGAGGGCGCCGTAGGGCATGGCATCGGCGTCCCAGTCCCAGTATTTCTCCAGCCCGACGAAGGCCATCAGTTCGCGGCAGTGGTCTTCCGCCGCCCGGTCGGCGCGACCGATGCGCGGCAGCCGGAACAGCGACGGCAGCAGGCGCCCGTCCAGGTGCAGGTGACGGCCGACCATGACGTTCTCCAGCGCCGTCATGTTGTGGCAGATTTGCAGGTTCTGGAAGGTGCGCGACATGCCCAGGCGCGCCAGTTCATAGGGCTTCCGGCCCGTCACCACCGTGCCGTCGAAGCGGATGTCGCCCCAGCTGGGCGTGTAGACGCCGGTGATGAGGTTGAACAGCGTCGTCTTGCCAGCGCCGTTGGGGCCGATGATGGAGTGGATGACACCGGCGCCGATCTCGAACGACAGGTCGTCGATGGCCCGGACGCCGCCGAAATCCTTCGACAGCTTGGACACCTGGAGCAGGCTCATCGGTCGCCTCCGCGCTTCAGCAGGGTCGCGAGGCTGGGGACGATGCCCTTGGGCAGGAAGATCATGACAGCCATGAGGATCAGGCCGAAGATCAGATGCTCGTAGTCCTCCAGGAAGGTCAGCAGTTGCGGCAGGGCGGTCAGGATCGCCGCCCCCACCACCGCTCCGAAGGTGGAGGCCATGCCGCCCAGCATCACCATGATCACCAGTTCCACCGAGTGGAAGAAGCTCGCCTCGTTGGGGCTCAGGAACAGGATGTAATGGGCGTCGAGCGACCCGACGACGGAGGCGAAGACCGCCGAGACGACGAAGATCATCCCCTTGTAGCGGGTGGTATCGACCCCCACCACCTCGGCCGCCACCTCCGACCCGTGGACGGCGCGTAAGGCCCGCCCGACCGGGCTGTCGATGATGTTGAGCGACAGCCACACCGCCAGCAACAGCAGTCCGCCCACCAGCCAGTACCAGTGCCAAGCCTTGGAGAACTCGAACCCGAAGACGGTGAAGGGGGCGACGATCATGCCGTCGGGGCCGCCGGTCAGCTGCGCTTCCTGGTTCAGCACGATGGAGATGATGACGCCGAGGCCGAGGGTCGCCATGGCGAGGTAGTGGCCCTTCAGCCGCAGCACCGGCCGCGCCACCACGAAGGCCAGCAGCCCCACCACCGCCGCCGCCACCACCAGAGACACCAGCGGCGGCCACCCGAGCGTGGTCACCGTGATCGCCGAGAAATAGGCGCCGAGGCCGAGGAAGCCGGCGTGGCCGAGGGAAATCTGCCCGGCGTAGCCGATCAGCAGGTTGAGGCCGACGACGACGATGGCGTTGAAGCCGATCTTGATGGCGACGTCGTACTGGAAGTTGTTCTGCAACACCAGCGGCAGCAGGCTGATCACCACCGCCAGGACCAGCAGCCCGCCGGTGCGCGGCCGCGTCAGCCAGGCCAGGACGCCGCCGGTGCCGCCGGCGCGGCGGGTGGACAGCGGCACCGGGGCGGGGGGTGCTTTGGTGGTCGACAGGTCAGACACGGTCAGTCCCCCGCTTGCCGAACAGGCCGCTCGGCATGAAGAAGAGCGCCAGCAGGATGATGATGAAGGCCATGGCGTCCTTGTAGTCGGACGAGATGTAGCCGGCGCCGAAGGCCTCGACGATGCCAAGGATCAGCCCGCCCGCCACGGCCCCGAAGGGATGGCCGAGGCCGCCCAGGATCGCCGCCGAGAACCCCTTCAGGCCGAGCATGATGCCGACCTCGAAGTTGGTGGAGGTGATGGGCGTGATCAGCACCCCGGCGATGGCCCCCAGCGCCGCCGACAGGCCGAAGGAGATCAGCAGCACCAGACTGGTGTTGATCCCCACCAGCTTGGCGGCCAGCGGGTTGACGCTGGTCGCCAGGATCGCCTTGCCCCACAGGGTGCGGCCGAAGAACCACTGCAACACCAGCACGATGGCGACGGTGACACCCAGCACCCACACGGTTTGCGGCGTGATGGTGGCGCCCAGGATGACGATGGGATCGTCGCCGGTGAAGGCCGGCAGGGTGTGGAACTGCTTGTCGAACACCACCTGCGCCAGCCCGCGCAGCACGATGGAGGCGCCGATGGTGATGATGATGAGGGTGACGACGGAGGCGTTCTTGGTACGCTCCACCGCCACCTTTTCCAGCAGCAGGCCGACCAGGGCGGTGCCGGCGATGGCACCCGCCACCGCCAGCGGCAGCGGCACGCCGCCGGCGGCCAGAAACACGGTGGACATGCCGCCCAGCATGACGAACTCGCCCTGGGCGAAGTTGATGACGTGGCTGGCGTTGTAGATCAGCGCGAAACCGAGCCCGACGAGCGCATAGATCGCACCGCTGGTCAGGCCGGAGAACAGGTACTGCATGAACTCGCCGAGCATGGGGTCGTCCTGCCGTGCCGAGGGTTTCGGGAGCCGCCGCGCCGTGGTCCGGGGGAACGGGCGCGGGCGCGGCGGCGGAGGCGACGGAAGCCGGGGCGGCGGAAGGGCGGCGCCAGAGTGGCGGCGGTTACTCCGCCAGCACCCAGTCGCCGTCCTTGATCTCCAGCATGCGGAAGGCGGCCAGGGTCAGGCCCAGGTGGTCGTCGGCGGAGAAGTTGACCTCGCCAGCGGTGCCCATGTAGCCCTGGGTCTGCTCCAGCGCATCGCGCACGGCGGCGCGGTCGGTGGAGCCGGCGCGGGTCATGGCATCGGTGATGAGCATGAGGCCGTCGTAGGCATGGCCGCCGAAGGTGGAGACGCTGCCGGCGCCGTGCTTGCCCTCGTAGACGTCCATGTAGCCGACCACCACCGCCTTCTGCGGGTCGTCCTCGGGCAGCTTGTCGGCCACCAGCAGGGCGGCGGCGGGCAGGCGGACGCCCTCGGCGGCGGCCCCGGCTAGCTCGATGAACTGCTTCGATGCGACGCCGTGCGACTGGTACAGCGGCGCGGGGATCTGCAACTGACGGTAGTTCTTGGTGACGATGGCCGGCCCCTGGCCGAAGCCGGGGTTGAGCACCGCCTGCACGCCCGCCGTGTTGCGGATCTTGGTCAGCTGGGCGGTCATGTCGGTATCCTTGGGGCCGTAGGTCTCGTCGGCCAGGATCTCGATGCCGTGACCACCGGCGACACCCTTGCATTCCGCCTGCATGGAGGCGCCGAAACCGTCGGTGCCGGAGATCATGGCGATGCGGGTGAAGCCGCGCGCCTTCATGTCCTCGAAGATCTTCTCGCAGGCCATGGTGTCGGTGTGGGGGGTCTTGAACGTCCACTTCTGCACCGGCTCGACGATCTTCTTCGACCCGGCGAAGGAGATGAACGGCATTTCCGCCCGCTCCATCAGCGGCATGACGGCCAGGCTCTCGCCCGACGAGGTGCCGCCGATGATGACATCCACCTCGTCCTGATCGATCAGGCGCTTGACGAAGGTCACCGCCTTGTTGGGGTCGCCGCCGGTGTCGTAATGCACCAGGTGCAGCGGACGGCCGAGCACGCCTCCGTCGGCATTGATGGTCTCGACGTACATTTGCAGCGTCTTCAACTCGGGATCGCCGAGGAACGATGCCGGGCCGGTGACGGCCAGGAAGGTGCCGATGCGGATCGGCTCCTGCGCCCGCAGCGGCGCGGCGGCGGACAGCCCGGCGGCAAGGCCGA
>JAEWWF010000254.1 GCA_023396465.1 Pseudomonadota bacterium | reverse complement strand
CTGGCGGCCGGCCGGGCGCGCGAGGTGCTCAACAACATGGTGGTGGCCGGCTGGCTGCGGCCGGAGCAGGCCCAGCAGGCGGCCCAGGGGCTGACGGTGGACGGTCTGCGGCGCGGCTCGCCGGGGCGGCACTTCGCCGATTGGGTGATGGACAGCCTGGACGGTTACATCGGCAAGGTGGACCAGGACGTCACCGTGGTGACCACCCTCGATCCCAAGGTGCAAGCGGTGGCCGAGGCCGCCGTCGCCGAGGCGCTGGCCCAGGAAGGGGCGGAGCTGAAGGTCACCCAGGCGGCGGCCGTGGTGCTGGCGCCCGATGGCGGTGTTCGGGCCATGGTGGGCGGCCGCGACTACGGCTCCAGCCAGTTCAACCGCGCCGTCCAGGCCCTGCGGCAGCCGGGCAGCGCCTTCAAGCCTTTCGTCTTCGCCGCCGCCCTGGAACTCGGCCTGACGCCGGAACAACTGGTCACCGACGGGCCGATCACCGTCGGTACCTGGAGCCCCGCCAACTTCAACGGCCGCTTCCTTGGTCCCATCACCCTGACCGAGGCCATGGCGCGCTCCACCAACACGGTGGCGGTGCGGCTGGCTCAGCAGGCGGGCGTGGAGCGGGTGCGCCGCGCCGCCACCCGCTTCGGCATCACCACCGCCATTTCCAAGGATCTGTCCATCGCCCTCGGCACGGCGGAAACGACGCTGCTCGACCTGACCGGCGCCTACGTTCCCTTCGCCAACGGCGGGTGGGGCGTGGTGCCGCACGGCATCGCCGAAATCCGTACCCGCGACGGCACGATCCTCTACCGGCGTAGTGGCGGCGGCACCGGCCGGGTGGCGGAACCGGGCGTGGTGAGCGACATGAACCGCATGCTGCGGGCGGTGATCGCCTCCCCCGCCGGCACCGGCACCGCCGCCCGCATCGCCGGCCGCGACATCGCCGGCAAGTCGGGCACCAGCCAGAACAACCGCGATGCCTGGTTCATCGGCTACAGCGCCAATGCCATCGCCGGGGTGTGGATGGGTAACGACAGCGGCGCCCCCACCGCCAACGTCACCGGCGGCGGCCTGCCGGCACGCACCTGGAAGCGCATCATGGAGGCGGCGGAAGCCCCCTACGCCCCCCGTCCGCTACCCTGAGGACCGCCAACGGCCGGGGCCGCCTCGGCAGCGGTGGCGGCGGCGAGATCAAGCGGATAGTCCGCCTCGGCGGTATAGACCGGGCCGGTCCGTCCCAATTCGCTGGAAAACAGGGTGAAACGCTCGACCCGGAACGGCGGGGCGCGGAACAGGTTATGGTGGGCGATGAAATCCTGCACCTTGTGCAGCGGCGCCTGTTTCACCGAGGCCAGGGTGACGTGAGGCTGGAACTTGCGCCGCTCCGGCTCCATTCCGGCGCTGACCACGGCCCGCTCCACCTTGTCGCGCAGGTGCAGCAGGGCGGGTTCCTTCTCCACCCCCACCCATAGGGTATGGGCGCGATGGCCGGCCTCGAACGAGCCGAACCCCGCCACCGACAGCGGAAAAGCCGGCGCCCGCACTTCGGACAGGGCGTCGTGGATGTCGTCGCACTGGTTCTCGTCCACCTCGCCGATGAAGCGCAGGGTGACGTGGTAGTTCTCGGGCGGGGTCCAGCGGGCGCCAGGGATGCCGCCGGTCAGCCGGTGCAGGGCGTCGCACAGGTCGGGCGGCAGGTCGAGACCGACGAAGAGGCGGATCATGGGGAGCGTCCTTTTCCGGTCGGCGGGCCGGCAGCGACGATGCCCCCCTAGAGGAACAGCGTCAACACACCGGAATGGGTGTACAGCCGATTATGGCTGATCTCGCCGCCGCCGAAAAAGCCGGTCAGCGGGAACGGCCCCAACTCCTCGGCGATCAGCCGGGCCTCGCGGGGCAAAGGGCCGAACAGGGCACGACCGCGCCCCTCGCACCCCACATAAACGCCGCCGCGCGGCCGACGGCCGTGCAGCCGGTCCTTCAGCCGCCGCAGCATGAGGCGCATGTCCTCCTCCACCGTGTCGGCGTCACGGCGCACGAAGCGCAGGCGGTCGCCGGCCCGCAGGATGGAACCGGTGGCGATCCACCCCGTCTTGGGGTCTATGGCGACCAGCGGCAGCACGGTGAAATCGCCCCGGTCGGACCCCTCCACCGGCACGCCCACCCCCACCACGCCGGCCAGCCGCTCCAGCGCTTCGCGCGTGCGGGCGCCGGTTTCACGGCACAGCAGATCAAGCGGCCGTCCGCCGTCCAGCCGCGCCACGGCGGTGCGGGCCGCTTCCGTCACCGTGTGCCAGGGGCCGAGCGGCCGGCACCCCTGGGACACCCCCACCACCGCCGGGACGTGGCCGCTGAACAGCACCCCGGACAGCCCGCCACGGGTCGGCAGGCCGGCGACCTGCAACGGAACGGAGGCATCGGCCTCGGCGGCGGTGAGCCCGCCGACCAGAAAGCCCTCGGTCTGGTCCACCAGATCATGGATGACGAAGGGGATGGCGGCATTGTCCGGGTCGCCATGAACCAGCCCGAGCACCGGCGCCACCGGTCCCACCCAGTCCATGATCTTCTCGTCCAGACCATCGCCGTCGCGCATGAGGGTGGGCAACAGACGCCAGTCGTCGGCCGGCAGGTTGGCGATCATCACCGACAGGGCGGGAACGTCATGGACCTCGGCACCGCAGCCGACGACGCCGGAACCGACGGCGCCGACCCATTGCTCGACGCCGGTGACCTCGCGCAGCACCGTCAGGATGACGCCGACGTCGCCGGCCAGCGGCCGGGTGACATACAGGAACCCCGGCCCGCGTCCCGTCGTCGCCATGTCCTGCGGCAGATGCGGCAGATGCGGCAGGCAGTCGGCGAGGCAGACCCGCCAGTCGCCGCCGCGCCCGAGCGCGTGATGGAACCGCTCCCCCGTCATGCCTCCCGCGCCTCAGCCGCGTGTCCGTCGAACCTGTTCGATCAGGGCCTCGACGTGCGGCAGGATGTTATCGACCATGATCTGCACGCCCTCGGCATTGGGGTGCAACCCGTCCGATAGCAGATAGCGGTCCTGCAACGCCACCCCTTCCAGGAAAAAGGGATACAGCGGCACGTCGAACCGCTCCGCCAGCCGGGGATAGAGGCCATCGAAGGCGGTGGTGTATTCCGGCCCCAGGTTGCGCGGCGCGTACATGCCGGCCAGCAGGGCCGGCGTGCCGCGATCGGCGAGCGATTGCAGGATGGCGGCGAGGTTTTCTTCCGCCTTGTCGGGCGGCAGGCCGCGCAGGGCGTCGTTGGCGCCCAGCTCGACGATGACCGCGTCCGGCGCCTCGCCCTCCAGCAGCCAGTCGAGCCGCGCCCGGCCGCCGGCGCTGGTGTCGCCGGACACCCCGGCGTTGACCACCCGCACCGCATGGCCGCGCTGCCGCAGGGTGGTTTCCAGCCGTACCGGGAAGGCGTCGCCCGGCGGCAGGTTGTAACCGGCGGTCAGGCTGTCGCCCAGCGCCAGGATCTTCACAGTCTCGGCATCGGCGGCCTGGGCGCGGGCGCCGTCGTTGACAATGGCGAGCATGACGCCAAATGTGCAAAGGGCTCGCAGAAATAATGGAAATGGCATGACAAGACCTTCTCCGGCTTCTTCATCCGTTCAGGCGGCGGTGTCTCCGCCCCCCGTCCCCGGCACCAACGCCCCGACCATCGATATGCGGTCCGTGCAAGTGACCTTGGAGGGGCCGGCCGGTCCGGTCAACATCCTGCGCGGGCTCGACCTGACGGTTTTTCCCGGCGAGGCGGTGGGGGTCGTCGGCCCCTCGGGCAGTGGCAAGTCGACCATGATGATGGTGATTGCCGGGCTGGAAAGGGCAACCTCTGGCCAGGTGATGGTCGCCGGCCACGACCTGTCCGCCCTGGGCGAGGACAAGCTGGCGCTGTTCCGTCGCGACCAGCTGGGCATCGTGTTCCAGGGCTTCCACCTGGTGCCGACCATGACGGCGCTGGAGAACGTGGCGGTGCCGCTGGAATTCGCCGGCCGCAAGGACGCCTTCGAGCGCGCCGCCGAACAGTTGGAGGCGGTCGGCCTCGGCCACCGGCTCGACCACTACCCCGGTCAACTGTCGGGCGGCGAGCAGCAGCGCGTGGCGCTGGCCCGTGCCTTCGCCGTGCGGCCGCGGGTGCTGCTGGCCGACGAGCCGACCGGCAACCTGGACCAGGACACCGGCGCCCACATCATGGACCTGCTGTTCGACATGGCGAAGCGCCACGGCGCCACCCTGCTGCTGATCACCCACGATCCTCGCCTCGCCGGCCGCTGCGACCGCGTGGTGTCGCTGCGGGACGGCCGCATCGCCGAGGCCCGCGCCGCATGACCACCGCCACCACCACGCCCGAACAACGCGGCCTGCCCGGCAACGCCTATAAGACCGACCACGCCCGCCGCTACGACGATACCATCCGCCGCGTCATCCCCGGCTACGACGCGCTGCACTCCATGACCGGCGTGCTGCTGCGCGATGCCATCGGCGATGACGGCCGCATCCTGGTGGTCGGCGCCGGCACCGGCGCCGAACTGCTGGCCTTGGGCGAGATGGGGCTGCAGTGGCGCTTCACCGCCTGCGACCCGGCGCCGGACATGCTGGCGGTGGCGCGCGAGCGGCTGGCCGGCCATCCGGTCGAGGCCCGCGCCGCCCTGCACGCCTGCATCGCCGACGATCTGCCGGCCGGGGAGAGTGCCTTCGACGCCGCCACCTGCCTGCTGGTCATGCACTTCCTGCCCGACGACGGCAGCAAGCTCGCCCTGCTGAAGAGCATCGCCGCCCGCCTGAAGCCGGGGGCGCCGCTCATCCTCGCCGACATGCACGAAGACCCCGCCAGCGAACG
>JAEWWF010000242.1 GCA_023396465.1 Pseudomonadota bacterium | reverse complement strand
TTCTGGCAGATGATCGGCTCGCGGAAGACGGTGCCGTCGAGGATGTTGCGGATGGTGCCGTTCGGCGACTTCCACATCTTCTTCAGCTTGAATTCCTCGACGCGCTGCTCGTCGGGGGTGATGGTGGCGCACTTCACGCCGACGCCGTGTTGCTTGATGGCATTGGCGGCATCGACCGTCACCTGGTCATTCGTGGCGTCACGGTGTTCGACCGACAGATCGTAGTATTTCAGGTCGACGTCGAGGTACGGCAGGATCAGCTTTTCCTTGATGAAGGACCAGATGATCCGGGTCATCTCGTCGCCGTCCAGCTCGACAATCGGATTCTTGACCTTGATCTTGCTCATGTTGACGGTTCTCCCGATGGGTGACGAACTCGGGTGTCCGATGGGGTGCGCCCCATGTCTATGGTTGGACCACTACCGGATGCGTGCGCCGCGGACGCGCGAACCATAGACGCCGCGGCGGCTTTGGGCAAGACCCGCCCGTTCGGGCGGTATGGGTGGGGCGGTGGAAAGGGCTGATTCACAGGCGTTCATCGGCGTCGGCGGCCACCGTGCCGACCCCGGCGCGGGCGAGTTCGGCGCGGATGGTGGGGAGAATCCGCTCCACCGTATCCACCACCGTGAACAGGTCGCGGTGGCCCTCGCGGGCGAAGCGGCGGGCGATCATGTGGTCGACCAGCGCCAGGAACGGCTGCCAGTAGCCGTCGATGTCGGCCAGGATCACCGGCTTGTTGTGGATGCCGAGCTGCCGCCAGGTGAGTATCTCGAAGGTCTCGTCCATGGTGCCGAAGCCGCCCGGAAACACCACGAAGGCATCGGAGTGTTGGAACATGGCATGCTTGCGGACGTGCATGTTATCAACGACGTGCAATTCGGTGGCGCCCTGATAGGCCGCCTCCAGCCGCGTCAGGTGCTCGGGGATGAAACCGACGACGCGGCCGCCGCCGCCCATCACCGCCTCCGCCGCCACCCCCATCAGACCGACGTGGCCGCCGCCGTAGACCAATTGCACCCCTTCCGCCGCCATGGTCCGGCCGAGCGCCGTCGCGGCCTCGGCATAGGCCGGCCCGTCGCCGACGGAGGCGCCGCAGAAGAGGCAGAGGGAGGACAGGGTATTGGTCATGGGCGGGGTATCCTTCTGTGAACCTTGGTCCCGCCGGCTGGCAGCGGCGGGGGACGCGAAGGGGCCGGTCGGCGTGCGACGGCGGCCCCTTTGCCTGTGTATATGGTCGTGGCGGCGTCAGTGCCAGGGGCAGGGAGGCTGCCGTGTGACTCAGTCACCGACGGGGATCACGGAAATGTGGCTTGATGCCGGGGGGGAAGATCAGATAGTTGCTGTGGCATCATTTGGTGCGAACTCATAAATCAAATAAACGGATCAAGAGGAGATTGAAATGACGTCGCGTTTCGTCGCCGCGCTGGCCCTTGCCGCCGCTGTCGTTACCGTCCCGGTCGCCGCCTCGGCCAATGAAGCAGCCGTGAAGTACCGCGAAAACAACATGAAGACGATCGGCGCCTACATGCAGAACACCGTCGCTCTGCTGAAGGGCGAGGTGCCCTACGCCGAGCAGATGGAAGCCAATGCCCTGGGGCTGGCCGCCGCCGCCAAGTTGTCGCCGGCCGCTTTCAAGACCGACACCTCGGGCTCCAGCGTCAAGACCACCGCCAAGCCGGACATCTGGCAGAATTGGGAGAAGTTCGAGGGTGGTCTTGGCATGATGGCCGAGCGCGCCGATGCCCTGGTGGCCGCCGTGCAGAGCGGTGACAAGGCCGCCATCGGCCAGGCCGTGGCCGGCGTGGGCGAGACCTGCAAGACCTGCCACGACAATTTCCGCACGAAGTAAGCCGCAAGGGTTTTCCCTACGGAGCAGGGCCGCGCCCGCCAGGCGTGGCCCTTTTTCGTGTTCGGTGGTTCGCGAAAGGCGGTGCCCGGTCCGTCGGCGGCGTGCTATCACGCCCTCCGACTTGTGGATATCGGAGCCGCCCATGCCCATTCGTGCCGCCGTCGCGCCACTGTGCGCCATCGCCCGCGGCACCGTCCTGCCGGTGGTGGCGTCGGCCTCGCTGGCGGCCATGCTGCTGCTCGGCTACCTGCCGTTCCATGTGGCGGCGGAACTGTTTTGTGTCTGCGTCGGGCTGTCGCTGTTCTTCGTCAGCGCGGCGTTGTCGCGGCTGTCGCCGACGCCGGTGTTGTCCTATGTGGGGGCCGGCTACTTCTGGGTGGCGCTGCTCGATCTTCTGCACATGCTGCTGTACCAGGGCATGAACCTGCACCCGCTGGGTGGCGCCAATGCGTCGGCGCAGTTCTGGCTGGCCGGGCGGGGCGTGGAAGCGCTTGTGCTGGTCAGCCTGCCGCTGCTGCTCGACCGCCGCGATGCCGGGCGTTGGGGCTTCGGCATTTACGGCGGGCTGTCCGTCGCCGCTTACGGAATGATCGTCGAGGGCTGGTTTCCCACCGCTTATGTGGAGGGGAGCGGCCTGACACCGTTCAAGGTCGGTGTCGAATATGGCGTTATCGCGCTGCTGGGCGGGGCGCTGCTGTTGCTGCGCCGGGTTCGCCACCGGCTGGAGGCCGAGGTGGGGAAGCCGCTGGCCGCCTCCATCCTCTGCACCATGGCGGCGGAGCTGATGTTCACGCTTTACGTGGACGTCTATGGCATCGTCAATGCCGCCGGCCACATCCTCAAGTTCTGGTCCTACTGGTTCATCCTCCAGGCCCTGCTGCGGCGCGGCCGGGAGGCGGCGGACGAGTTCGCCGCCTGACCGTCCGGCCGCTGCCACGGCAGGGAAGAGGGGGACCGTCAGGTCCGCGCCGCCCCCAGGTCGAGCAGCCGTACCGGCGTCTTCACCGCATGGGCGCCATCTCCCAGCAGGACCTGAACCAGCAGGGTCACGGTCCAGAAGGCGGGGAACTCCCAGCCGCCGCCTTCGGCGCTGAACACCCAGCCGTTGCCGGCATGGACCCACAGGGCGCCCAGCAGCACCGGCACCAGCAGCAGTGCGGCGAGGCGCGTCCACAAGCCAAGGATGAGGGCGGCGCCGCCGGCCACCTCGGCGAAGATCACCAGATAGGCCGCCGCCGCTGGCAGGCCGAGGCTGCCGAAGTACTGGGCGGTGCCGGCAGGGGTGAAGACGATCACCTTCAACAGCCCGTGGGCGAGGATGGTGATGCCAAGGGTAAGCCGCAGCAGCAGAGCGGCATAAGGGGCAAGGCGGGTATCGGTCATGGCGGGGTCTCCGGGGCGTCGGGGGTGGTGAGCGGCAGGGCGCCGCCCGTCATGCCCCGACTATGCCGCTCGGATTTGCGATGAACAATCCCGCGCTTTGGAAATGCAATGTATCCCGTGTGGAAACCTTAGAGCTGCGTGACCACCGCCCACACCACGCCGATAGCCACCACCAGCGCCGCCGCCGCCGCCGCTGGCGAGGCGAAGCGGACCGGGCGACCATCGGTTCCGACCGCCGCGCTACCGACAGCGGCGGGCAACGTCTTGCGGCCGGTGACCATGGCGCGGATCAGGTTGTCGCGCTTGACGGTCAGGTAGAACAGGGCCGCCGCCACATGCAGGGCGATGAGCGCCAGCAGCGACGGGAACAGAATGCCCTTGTGCCAGCCGGTGAGCATGTCGCTGGTTTCCTTGTCGACCAGGCGCACCAGCGGGCCGTCGGTGAAGATGTCGTCGTTGGAGAACAGGCCGGTGGTTGCCTGCGCCGCCAGCACCGCCAGCAGCACCAGGATCATCCAGCCGCCGGCCGGGTTGTGGCCGAGCACCGCCGGCGCGGTCGCCTTGCCGCCGCCGAAGGAATCGCGCAGGTAGCTCACCACCGCCGCCGGGCCGCGCACGAAGCAGGCGAAGCGCGAGGTGGAGGAGCCGACCAGACCGTAGAGCAGCCGCCAGATCACCAGCGTCAGCACCGCGTAGCCCATCATCATGTGCTGCGCCATCTGGCCGGTCGGGACGGTCCAGCCGAGGATGGAGGCGCCGGCCAGCGGCCCCAGAGGCAAGGTGCCGGAGGTGCCGGTCCACCACAGGCCGGCGATCAGAAGCACGAGCACCCAGTGGAACAGCCGCGTCGGCAGATCCCAGACGCGGAGACTGACAGTCCCGCCGCCGCCGGCGGCGGGCCGCTCATCCTTGGCGGCGATGGAGGCGGGGGAAGCGGTGGGGCGGGTCATGATCGTCGTCCTTCGTTCTTCTGCGGTCGTGGCGGCGGCGGACATCCTCCTCCGGGCCAACCCTGGCGGAACCGGTTGAACCCGGCGGCCGGTTGGTGTTGGGTACAGGCCCGTGGAGACCATAGGCAACGCCGCCGCGGGCGTCCATTCACCCCTTCGTGACCAAAGGTTTTACCCGACCCATGGTGGAGATGGTTCTGTCCTTTGCCCTACCGTTCCTGGTGTCGCTCGCGGTCGCCGGCGTGCTGCGGTTGTCGGGGGCCTCCGGGGCTGCCGTCGGACGCCTCGGTGGAAGCGGGCTGGCGGCCGGTTTCCTCGCCTGGTGGCTGTGGGCCCATGGCCTGTCGCCGGCGGTGGGGGAGGCGGCGGACCTGGCGCCGCACGTCATGCTCGGCGGTCTGCTGGTGGGTGGGATCGCCGATGGCTGGGTGGAGCGCCGGCCGCTGGCCTGGGGAACGGCGGCGGTGTTCGGGCTCGTCTGCCTGTGGGCCCTGGCCGGTCGGCCGATGGCGCCTGCCGATTGGGTGGGGCAGGGGCTGGCGGGGCTGGCGCCGGTTGGGGTGTGGCTGCTGGTGACGGTGGCGCTCGGACGCCGAGCGGAAGCGCCGGTGCTGACGCCGCAGCTC
>JAEWWF010000350.1 GCA_023396465.1 Pseudomonadota bacterium | reverse complement strand
GCATGGCGACCAGGGGACCAGCGGCCCTCGATCAGTCGCGATATTCGGGCTTCATCTCGATGGTGCGGGCCTTGCGGTCGCCGGGAGCGGCGGCCTTGGTCTCGATCTTGATCTGGCAGACCTTGGGCTCCGGCATCGGCCGTTCGAGGTCGATGTTGAGCAGGCCGTTGTCAAGCCACGCCCCCTTCACCACGATGCCCTCGGCCAGCACGAAGCTGCGCTGCCATTGGCGGGTGGCGATGCCGCGGTGGAGAAACACCCGGTCGGCCTCGTCGCGGGTCTGGCGGCCGCGGATGACCAGTTGGTTATCCTCGGTGGTGACGCTCAGGTCGTCATCGGAGAAGCCGGCCACCGCCAGGGTGATGCGCAGGCCATTGTCGCCGATCTGTTCGATGTTGTAGGGCGGATAGCCCTCGGCCGAGCTTTTGGCCACCCGGTCGAGCACCCGCTCGAACTGGTCGAAGCCGAGCAGCAGGGGGCTGTTGAACACGGACAGACGGGTCACGATCGCGTTCTCCTCATTGGCCTGAGCGAGTCCCGGCACGGGGCCCGCATGGCACCCCGGACTGGTCGTGCAGCCGACGGTCCGCGACGGCACCGTTGGCATGCTCATATTTCGGGACATCCGGCCCGATCGTCAAGACCCGCGCCCGTTCCTCCGCCCGCCCGTCCGTGCTTGTCACCGCCACGTCGCTTGCTCCCGAGTCGCGGGGGCGGTATCGTCGTTTCCGCTTTGTCCTCAGGCTCGTATGCGATGACCTTCAATCCCCGTCTCGACCAGCTCAGCGATTACCCGTTCCAGCGCCTCGCCGCCCTGCTGGACAACCTGCCGACGCCGCCCGGCGGCGGCCTCGTCATGTCCATCGGCGAGCCGCAGCACGCCGCCCCGGCGCTGATCGGCGACACCATCACCGCCACCGGGGGCTGGAACCGCTATCCGCCCATCGCCGGCACACCGGAGTACCGGGCGGCGGTGGCCGGCTGGGCGAGCCGCCGCTACGGCCTGCCCGACGGCATGATCGACCCCGCCCGCCACGTCCTGCCAGCGGCCGGCACGCGCGAGGCGCTGTACATGATCGGTCAGGTGGCGGTGGCCGCCGACCCGGCGGCGCGGGCGCCGCTGGCGATCATGCCCAACCCCTTCTACCAGGTCTATCTGGGTGCCGCGGTCATGAACGGCGCCGAGCCGCTGATGCTGCCCGCCGGCCCCGACACCGGCTTCCTGCCCGACGTGGCGGCGCTGCCGGGCGAGGTGCTGGACCGCGCCGCCATGGTGTTCTTCTGCTCGCCGGCCAACCCGCAAGGGGCGGTGGCGCCGCTGGAAACCTGGGTCGAGCTGGTGCGGCTGGCCCGCGCCCACGGCTTCCTGCTCATCGCCGACGAGTGCTATTCGGAGATCTGGCGCAGCGCGCCGCCGCCGGGGGCGCTGGAGGCCTGCCGCGAACTGGGCGGCAACCTCGACAACGTGCTGGTGTTCAACTCTCTCTCCAAGCGGTCGAGCGCCGCCGGCCTGCGCTCCGGCGTGGTGATCGGCGATGCCGCCGTCATCGCCCGCTTCTCCCGCCTGCGCAGCTACGCCGCCGCCGGCACGCCGCTGCCACTGCTGGCCGCCGCCGCCGCCCTGTGGTCGGACGAGGCGCATGTGGATGACAACCGCGCCCGCTACCAGGCCAAGATGGACGCCGCCGACCGCATCCTCGGGCCGGTGCTGGGGCGCGAGCGGGTGGCGCCGGAGGGCGGCTTCTTCCTATGGCTGGACGTCGGCGACGGCGAGGCCGTGACCCGGCGACTGTGGGCGGAAGCCGGCATCAAGGTGTTGCCCGGCCGCTACCTCACCCGCGACGAGCCCGACGGCGGCAATGCCGGTGCCCGCTACATCCGCATCGCCCTGGTCCACGACCAACCGGTGGTGGAAGACGCCCTGACCCGCATCGCCGCCCTGCTCGCCGCCGGCTGATCCCCTACAGGAGTAACCCCGCGCCCATGGCCCGCGCCCCGCGCCCCCAAAGTCGCCCCAAGGCCCTTGTTCCCCGCATCCTGCCGCCCGAGATGGTGGCGGCGGCACGCGGCATGGGCCTGCGGCTGCTCGGCCTCGGGCTGGTGGTGGTGGCGGGGGTGGTGGCGACGGCGCTGCTCACCCACACCCCCGGCGATCCGTCATGGAACACCGCCAGCGATGCCGACCCGGTGAACGCCCTCGGCCGCTTCGGCGCCACCCTGTCGGACGCCGCCTTGCAGGGCTTCGGACTGGCGGCGGTGCTGCCGCTGCTGGCGGTGCTGTCTTGGGGTGTGCGGCTGATCTCCGGCCAGCAGATCAGCGCCGCCTGGCTGCGCACGGTGGGGCTGATCGCCGCCGCCATCCTGCTCAGCTTCGGGCTTGCCGCCCTGCCCAAGCCGCCCGAATGGCCCATCGCCGCCGGCCTCGGCGGCGCGGCGGGCGCCCTGCTGCTGCGCTTCACCCAGCAGATCAGCGCCGACAGCGCCGGCATGGTGGCCGGTCTTGGCGGACTGACCGGGGCGGTCCTGTTTCTATGGGCGGCGCACGTGCGGTTCGATGAATGGCGCCGGGCCATCGCCTCGCTACGCGCCATGCCGGATACCGTGCTCGGCCTCGGCGGCAAGGCCCGCCAGGCGCTGAACCGGCCGCGCAAGGACAGGACGGACAAGACCGACCGGGACACCAGCCGCGACCGCGACGACGACGGACGTCCGCGGCGGCGGCGGGTGGAGCCGGCGGTGACCACCCGCACAGAGCCGGTGCTCGGTACCCCGCAGCCGGCGCCGGCACGGACCGAACCGGCGGTGGAGGTGGTGACGCGGCCGCGCCCGCCCGCCCCTTCCCGCCGCGAGATGGAAGCCCGCCAGGGGTCGCTGCTGCCGCCCGACCCGGCGGAAGGCTGGGTGCATCCGCCCATCGACCTGCTGATCCCCCCCGACCCCGGCAGCGGCGGCACGCTGGACGAGGATGCCCTGTCGGCCAACGCCCGCATGCTGGAAGGGGTGTTGGCGGACTTCGGCGTCAACGGCCAGATCGTCAAGGTGCGCCCCGGCCCGGTGGTGACCCTCTATGAGTTGGAACCGGCCCCCGGCACCAAGACCAGCCGCGTCATCGGGCTGGCCGACGACATCGCCCGCTCCATGTCGGCGGTGGCGGTGCGCATCGCCGTCATTCCCGGCCGCAGCGTCATCGGCATCGAACTGCCCAACACCCGCCGCGAGATGGTGCGCTTCCGCGAACTGGTGGCCGCCGACGAGTTCGACAAGTCGCCGCAGGCGCTCTGCCTGGCGCTCGGCAAGGACATCGGCGGCGGGCCGGTTTACGTCGACCTCGCCCGCATGCCGCACCTGCTGATCGCCGGCACCACCGGATCGGGCAAGTCGGTGGCGGTCAACACCATGATCTGCTCGCTGCTGTGGCGGCTGACGCCCGATCAGTGCCGCTTCATCATGATCGACCCGAAGATGCTGGAACTGTCGGTCTACGACGGTATTCCGCACCTGCTGGCGCCGGTGGTGACCGACCCCGGCAAGGCGGTGGTGGCGCTGAAGTGGGCGGTGCGCGAGATGGAGAACCGCTACCGCCTGATGAGCCAGATCGGAGTGCGCAACATCGCCGGCTACAACGCCAAGGTGGCGGAGGCGCTGAAGTCCGACAAGGGCCTGACGCGCATGGTGCAGACCGGCTTCGATCCCGACACCGGCAAGCCGGTGTTCGAGCAGCAGGCGCTGGACATGAAGCCGCTGCCGTTCATCGTCGTCATCGTCGATGAAATGGCCGACCTCATGCTGGTGGCCGGCAAGGACGTCGAAGCCGCCATCCAGCGCCTCGCCCAGATGGCCCGCGCCGCCGGCCTGCATCTGGTGATGGCGACCCAGCGGCCGAGCGTCGACGTCATCACCGGCACCATCAAGGCCAACTTCCCGACCCGCATCAGCTTCCAGGTCACCAGCAAGATCGACAGCCGCACCATCCTGGGCGAGCAGGGAGCCGAGCAGTTGTTGGGCCAGGGCGACATGCTGTACATGGCCGCCGGCGGCCGCATCACCCGCGTCCACGGCCCCTTTGTCACCGACGAGGAGGTGGAGAAGGTGGTCGCCCACCTGCGCGACCAGGGCGAGCCCGATTACGTCGACGGCGTCACCGAGGAGGACGAGGACGCCATGGCCGCCATCCCCGGCTTCGGCCCCGCCGGCCCGGCCGGCGGCAGCTCCGGCGGTGATGGCGACGGCAACGACCTCTACGACCAGGCGGTGGCGCTGGTGTGCCGCGAGCGCAAGGCCTCCACCAGCTTCGTGCAACGCCACCTGCAAATCGGCTACAACCGCGCCGCCCGCATCATCGAGCGGATGGAAAAGGAAGGCGTCGTCTCCCGCGCCAACCATGTCGGCAAGCGCGAGGTGCTGGCGCCGCCCATGGTGGAGATCGACTAACCCGCGTGAACACCCCGCCCCGGCCGCACGCTCTTGCCCGTCGCCCCCCGAGCCGGTAAGGTTCGCCCCAGTGCGCCCGTAGCTCAGCCGGATAGAGCACCGGATTCCTAATCCGGGGGCCGTGGGTTCGAATCCCGCCGGGCGCACCAAATTGCCCCCAATCCAGAATAGAGCTGGGCACGGGGTTCGCTACTGGACCTTGAGAGCGGACCGGGTAGTGGCCTCCTTCACCGCCCTATCACCGCGAACACGCCCCAGCCCAGGTACTCCCGCGTATAAGCCGCGTAGCGTGCGGGCTCCGAGGTCAATCTGGCTCGAACTTCCGTCGCGAAATCGTCGTGGGGATTGTCTTCTAGCCATCGGCGCATGGTGAGCCACTTGGCCGCCTCGTACCTGTCCCAGCCGTCCTGGTTCGCCAGAACCATTTCCACGACGTCGTAGCCCAAGTCGCCGAAAGACGCGATAAGGTCGGGAAGCATCAAGAAGTCTGAGAGCGAACCGGCACCGCATTTCTGGGCAACCTCTTCGCTAGGCGGCAACCGTAGCCAGTACGGCTCTCCGATGAGGATGATCCCTCCCGTGCGAAGGCTTTTTGCCAGGAGTTCGATCGTGCCGGCGACTCCACCACCGATCCATGTGGCTCCGACACAGGCCGCCACGCCAACCTTTTCGTCGGCCACATAGCCGGCCGCGTCACCGTGGATGAACTCGACCCGATCAGCGACCCCAAGCTGTTCGGCGCGCAGCTTCGCTTGCGCGCTGAACAGCTGACTCATGTCGATACCAGTACCGCGAATCCGGTGGTCGCGCGCCCAGGTACACAGCATCTCGCCCGAACCGCTGCCGAGGTCCAGCACACGGGTCTCTGGTTCCAGGCGCAGCGCCGCGCCTAAAGTGGCGAACTTTTCGGGTGTGAACGGATTATGGATACGGTGGGCGCTTTCGGTGATGTTGAATATCCGAGGAATGTCCAATGTCGAAGGCTCCTGGTGGGCGAGTGAAGCGTTTCCATCGCGGTTGGCTCAAACGTGCGGCGACTGTCGACTTTGCATCCCATGTCGCCCTGCCGCCTCCAAATTCGACTTGTACAGCTCCAACAATGACATAGCAGGTCCTTGCTTCATCCTCTCCGACGCGCCAAATGCCGCCGTTCAGGGACAAAACCGCGCCCGGAACGACATCAGGGTGCAAATCCGTGACCCTGCCGCGTGTGCCACGTCGGCGGAAGCTGGAACATCGCGACAAGTCCGCGCTGCCCGATGCTCGTGACCCCAAGGGCCCGCGAGCCGGGCGATCGCACCACCCAGCCGAGTTCAAGCATGCGGACAAGAATGGCCGCTCCGAGGCGACCGGCGATATGGGGCCGGCGCTCGCTCCAGTCGAGGCAGGTCCGGCACAGAGGCCGCCTGGAACGCCCCGTGGTCGAGAGATCTATCCCAAACTCGGCAAAGAACCTCATCCCCCCGTCGGAGACGACGCCAACGTCATCGACCAAGGAAACGTGCCCCTGGGCGTTCAGGGCGTCCACCAGCGCCAAAGCCAGCCGTCCGGCGATGTGATCGTAACAGACACGGGCCGTCCGCAACGCCTCGTCGCGCGGGCCAATGGGATGATGGCGCTTCGGACCCGCCGCCGCCACGGCCATCAACGCCTGCATGACCTGTGCAATTTCCTGCGAGGCCAGGCGGTAGTAGCGATGCCGTCCCTGCTTTTCCACCACGATCAGCTGGGCGGTCGCCAGCTTGGCCAGATGGCCACTGGTGGTCTGGGCCGTCACCCCTGCGTGACGCGCCAGTTCCCCGGCCGTGAGAGCATGTCCGCCCATCAATGCCGACAGGATATTGGCGCGCGCTGCGTCCCCGATCAGGGATGCAGCCTCGGCGATGGCATTTCCCGACGCAACATTTGGCATGCGAGGAGCATACCCCACCCCCACGCAGCCGTCAGCCCACTCACACTTCGGCCGCAGGTGGAGCATGACCCTGACCTGCCCCCCGGTATATTCCTCACCCCAGGCGACTGCCGGCCGGCGGGTCCAGGACTTGGCGCAGGCGCAGGGCGGCGGTGGTGGCGAACAGCTGGGTCACCGCCTTGCGGCGGCT
Organism: Pseudomonadota bacterium; assembly: GCA_023396465.1. Lineage (GTDB taxonomy): Bacteria > Pseudomonadota > Alphaproteobacteria > Rhodospirillales > Rhodospirillaceae > Caenispirillum. The sequence goes on along the minus strand of JAEWWF010000350.1, from coordinate 7,012 downwards.
GGCATGCAGGCGGGGCCGGGGGGACGGCGGGCGGAACACCGCCGCGTCGTGGCCGTCGGCGATGATCAGCCCTTCCGTCACCGGCAGCAGGTCGAGCGGAAAATCGGGCGGCACCGCGAAGCTGAAGGCGTCGCAGAACTCCAGGTACTCCCCCCATTTGCCATCGGCACGGAAGTCGGCGGCGCAGCTTTTCACCTCCACCACCAGGATACTGCCGTCGGGTGACAGCGCCATCACGTCCACCCGGCGGCCGGTGGCGAGCGTTACTTCCGTCAGCGGCGCCAAGCCCCGATCGATGAGATGGCGGCAGACGCCGCGGGTGGTGGCGCGGGCGACGGCGGAGAGGGTGCCGTGGTTCATGTCTTGTTCCCCTGGTCAGGACGAAACTACCGGCTCACCCTGGGGCCCGCAAGAGGAATGCGCGGAGGACGCGCGGGACCGAAGGAGCGACGGCGATGAAAGTGGGCGTGGTGGGATGCGGCATGGTCGGCTCGGCGGCGGCCTATGCCCTGGTCATGCGCGGCGCGGCGTCGGAAGTGGTGCTGGTCGACCTCAACCCCAAGCTGGCCGAGGCGCAGGCGCAGGACATCCGCCATGCCACGCCCTTCGCCTATCCGGTCACCGTGCGGGCCGGCGGTTACGCCGACCTCGACGGCGCCGCGGTGGTCATCCTGGCCGCCGGCGCCAACCAGAAGCCGGGCGAAACCCGGCTTGAGCTGCTCGGCCGCAATGCCGAGGTGTTCGGCGCCATCATCCCCCGCGTGCTGGAAACGGCCCCCGAGACCATCCTGCTGGTCGCCACCAACCCGGTCGACGTCATGACCCAAATCGCCACCCGCCTGTCCGGCCTGCCGCCGGCGCGGGTGATCGGCTCCGGCACCATCCTCGATACCGCCCGCTTCCGCAGTCTGCTGTCCGGGCACCTCGGCATCTCGTCCAAGTCCACCCACGGCTATGTGCTGGGCGAGCACGGCGATTCCGAGGTGTTGTGCTGGTCGTCGGCCATCGCCGGCACCGTGCGGGTGGAGGAACTGGCGGAACAGCTCGGCCGGCCGTTGGACGCCGCCGCCAAGGCCGATATCGACGACAAGGTGCGGCGGGCCGCCTATCACATCATCGAGGGCAAGGGCGCCACCTGGTACGGCATCGGCGGCGGGCTCATGCGCATCTGCCAGGCCATCGGCGGCGACGAGCACGCGGTGCTGACCGTTTCGGTGCTGACCGACGAGATCGAGGGGGTGCCGCAGGTGGCCGCCAGCATGCCGCGCATCGTCGGTCGCGGCGGCGTGATGGGCACCATCGTCCCCGACCTCGACACCAACGAGCGGGCCGCCCTGCGCCGCTCGGCCCATGTGCTCAAGGCAGCGGCGGACGCGGTGGGTTTCTGACCGCTGGCGGCGGTTCTCCCAACGAGCGGCGCCGCTGCCACAAAAGCGTCATACCTTCTTCTTGAGCCTGTCACTTTTCTGTCGCACATAGGAGGCCGCGCTTTCATCGACGGAAGCGCCGGCCTTCATCGGAGCGACAGAAGATGCAGCGTGTTCGCGGCCTGCTTGCCCATTACGGCCCGCCGCTGGTGTTCGTGGCGGTGGTGTACGGGCTGCTCCAGGTGATCTGCGCCCACTGGTTGAAGGTACCGTTGCGCGGCCATGCCATTCCCACCGATCTGGCGCTGCATCTGCTGCTCGGCCTGACGGTGCTGGAACTGTCGCGCACGCGCACCGCCTTCGTGACGCTCATGCTGCTGCTGATGACCCTGCTGCACGTCGGCAACGCGCTGAAGATCCTCATTCTCGGCGGCCCGGCCATGCCCGATGACGCCCTGGCCCTGCGGTCGCTGTTCCTCATCATGGAGCGCTGGCAGTTGGCGCTGGCGGTGGGCTTCCTGCTGCTGCTGGCGGTGGCCGCCTTCCGCGCCCTCACCCTGCGACCGCGCCGCGCCCGCGTCGCCGCCACCGCCCTGGCCGGCGTCGTCGCCGTGGTGGCGGTGGAGCCGACCACGGTCGCCGCCCGCATGGACAGCACCTTCGGCAACATCGTCTGGGACCAGCGCGCCAACTACCTCAACCGTGGCCCGCTGGTGCATCTGGTGCAGGAAACCGCCCGCTACGCCGGCCGCAGCGAGCGCGCCCCCGGCCGCGGCGACGTGCTGGCCGCCATCGACCTGCTACGTCCGGCGGTGCAGGAGGTGGCACTGTCCTCCAATGGCGCCGAACACGTCGACCGGGCGCCTCCCGAACCCGGCCGCAACGTCCATGTGGTGGTGCTGGAATCCTTCTGGGATCCGTCGGTGCTGACCGCCGCCGGCCTGTCGCAAGACCCCTTCGTGCCGGAATTCCGCGCCCTATGGGAAGCCGGCGGCCACAGCCGCATCCTGGCGCCGGTGTTCGGCGGCTACACCGCCAACTCCGAGTTCGAGGCCCTGTGCGGCTTTCCGGTGTCGGAGGACGCGGTGTTCTTCGAGGCCCGGCTGCGCAACGCCGCCCCCTGCCTGCCCCGCCTGTTCGGCGAGGCCGGCTATTCCACCGTCGCCTCCCATCCCAACGTGGCGGTGTTCTGGAACCGGGTGAATGCCTACGACCGCGTCGGCTTCGACGTCTATTGGTCGGAGCGCGACTTCGACCTCGACGACATGAACGGCGACTTCCTGGGCGATGCCTCGCTCTACCGGCAGGTGCTGGACAAGCTCGACCCGCTGCTGGAGACCGGCACGCCCACCTTCAACTACGTGCTGACCTTCTTCGGCCACCTGGACTATCCGCTGAACGGCAGCCGGCCGCGCGTCATCACCGTCGACAACGACGAGCGCCTGGAGCGTTACGCCAATACCGTCCATTACAAGACGGCGGAATTCATGGACTTCCTCGGCCGCCTGCGGGAACGCGACCCGGACGGCATCATCGTCGCCTTTGGCGATCACCTACCCTTCCTGGGCGGCAACTTCGAGTCCTACGTCCGCTCCGGCGTGCTGGCCGCCGACCGCAGCACCTTCGATGCCCGCATGTTCCGCGACATGGTGGCGACGCCGCTGATCGTCATCGACGGCCGCAACGGCCCGGTGGACCTCGGCACCCTGCCGCTCTACCAGTTGCCGGGCGAGATCCGCCGGCTGGCGGGGCTGGAGGCACCCGCCCCCATGGACCTCACGACCGTACCCGACGGAGTGGGCGTGCGGCCGCTGCCGGGCCTGCATCTGGTGGTCAGCGACGACGGTGATGTCATCCTGTGCCACGATGGCGAGGACGAGGCACCCGCCTGCGGTCCGTCACGGTCATGGCTGGAGGCGGTGGGCACCGTCTCCACCGACCTGTTCGCCGGCCGCCAGATCGTGCTGCGTGACGGCAGCGCCCCCGCCCTCGACGGCGATGACGAGGAAGTGGTCCTGGTGCCCGACGACTCGACGCCGGGCACCTGAAGCCATGGCCGCTCGTGACACTCCTTCGCCACCCCCGCGCCGCCGCCGCGCCCTGGTGATCCACAACCCCACCGCCGGGCGCCGACGCCGCGCCATGCTGGCGGAGGTGGTGGAGGCCCTGCGCCGACGAGGCGTGACGGTGGATATCCAGGCCACCGCCGGTCCCGGCGATGCAACCACCTTGGCTGCCGCCGCCTCGCGGACACGGCATGACGTGATCTGCGCCGCCGGCGGCGATGGCACCATCAACGAAGTCGCCAACGGCCTGCTGCGTGCCGACAACCCGCCGCCACTGGCGGTCATCCCCCTCGGCACCGCCAATGTTCTGGCCATCGAACTCGGCTTGCCGGTCGGCGCCGCGGCCCTGGCGGCGCTCATCGCCGATGGCGGCGAGCGTGCCGTGCATCCGGCCCTGGCCGACGGACGCGCTTTCCTGCTGATGGCCGGCGCCGGTTTCGACGCCGCGGTGGTGCATGGAGTACGGCGGCCGGTGAAGCGGCTGCTGGGGAAAGGCGCCTACGTGCTGCAAACCTTGATCGAAGCCCTGCGCTACCGCTTCCCGCCGCTCACCGTCGAGGTGGACGGAGGCACCCATACCGCCCGCATGGTGGTGGCCTGCAAGGGCCGCCATTACGGCGGACCGCATGTGGCGGCCCCGGCGGCGCGGCTGGATGCCGATTCGGTGCAGGTATGCCTGTTCCATGGCGGCGGCCTGGGGGCGCAGTTGCGCTACGGCCTGGCCCTGTTGCGGGGACGGGTGGCGGACTTGGCCGACGTGACGGTGGTGACGGCGCGCGAGGTGACGATCCGCGCCCCTGGCGCCACGGCACCGGTGCCGGTGCAGGTGGACGGCGATGCCGAGGCCGTCCTGCCGATCCGCATCACCATGGCGGCGCGGCCGCTGACGCTCATTGGCCCGCAGGCGGCCCCGCTGGCCGCCACGCCCACCGAGGCGGCGGCGTAAGGGGCCCCGGTCCCGGTCTCAGGTAAATCGCTCTCATTGCGGCTTGGTTTCAGCGTTTGCCGAGCAACCGGTCCACCTCCTCCTGCGAGAGCCCTTTGCCACGGCTGAGGGCCTGTTCGTCCTCGGCGGCGGTGGCGCCATCCATGCCTTTCGGCATCAACCCCTTGTGGGCCGCCAGATGGCGCAGGAAGCGGGTGACCTTGCGGATGCGTTGGCCGGTCAAGTCCTGAAAGGCGCAGGCTTCCATGATGCCTTCCAGCCGCAACAGGGTACTCTGGTCCGGCCGGCGCTCCATCACCAGTTCGACCAGCCCGAGGATGCGGTTGACCGCCCGCTCCTGCTCCTGCACCGCCGCTTCCAGGTTACGGACGGCGGCGACCAGGGCGGCGTCGACCTTGTCGGCGGGGGCGGGGGGCGGCGGGACGGGCTTCATGGCCGTCCACCCATGGCGCAAGCGCCAACGGCCGCCCCAAGTGGGGCGGCCGTTGCAGGGGCGACAGGGCCGCAGGTGCAGACACGCATGAGTGTGCAGTCCTTCCCGGCGGGTGCGGCGACGCGGGTTAACGCGGCGCCATCACCATGACCATCTGGCGGCCTTCCAGCTTGGGGTGCTGCTCGACCTTCGCCATCTCGGTGAAGTCGTCGCGAACACGTTCGAGAACCTTCATGCCCAGGTCCTGGTGCGCCATTTCGCGACCCCGGAAGCGCAGGGTGAGTTTCACCTTGTCGCCATCCTCCAGGAAGCGCTTCACGTTGCGCATCTTAACCTGGTAATCGTTCTCGTCGATGTTCGGCCGGAGTTTTACCTCCTTGATCTCGACGATCTTCTGCTTCTTCTTCGCTTCCGCCTTCTTCTTCTGAGTCTCGAACTTGAACTTGCCGTAGTCGAGAATCTTGCAGACAGGCGGTTCGGCGTTGGGAGAAATCTCGACCAGGTCGAGCCCGGCCTCTTCAGCCATCTCCAGCGCTTCGCGAATGTGCACGACGCCAACCTGCTCGCCGTCCTGGTCGATCAGGCGCACCTGTTGCACGTTGATGGCATCGTTGACGCGCGGTCCATCTTTGGACGGCGGCGCCGTCATCGGTGGTCTAGCTATGAACACCCTCCCTCATCTGAGGAAAACAGGAAAAAGGCACGCTCCCGATAACGCTTGCTGCGTCATCCTGCCGACGCTTCCGTCGGTGGCGCCGTTTCCGGCCCGGATGGTGACCGCAGGAAGCGCGGGGAGCGTGCCCGGCGACTTTGGACCGGCTATACCGCCGCTGCCGCGGAGGTGCGGCTGCCCGGCATGGCCGATTCGGCTTTCAGTGTAGCAACGAAGTCCCTCAGCGCAAGGACTTCTTGCTTGTTGTCGCCCAGGCGACGCACGGCAACGGTGCCTTCCTCCGCCTCCCGCTTGCCGATGGCGACGATGAACGGCACCTTGCGCAGGCTGTGCTCACGCACCTTATAGTTGATCTTCTCGTTGCGCAAATCCAGTTCAGCGCGAAGGCCGGCCGCCTTCAGCTCCTTCAGCACGGCGCGGGCGTAGTCGTCGCCGTCCTGGGTGATGGTGGTCACCACCGCCTGCACCGGCGCCAGCCACAGCGGGAACTTGCCGGCGTAGTTCTCGATCAGAATGCCGATGAAGCGCTCGAAGCTGCCGAGGATGGCGCGGTGGAGCATGACCGGGCGGTGGCGGGCGCCGTCCTCGCCGACGTATTCCGCATCCAGACGCTCAGGCAGCACGAAATCCACCTGCAAGGTGCCGCACTGCCAATCACGGCCGATGGCGTCGCGCAGCACGAACTCCAGCTTCGGGCCGTAGAAGGCGCCTTCGCCGGGGTTGAGCGTCCACTCCAGGCCAGCCGCCTCGGTCGCTTCCTTCAGCGCCGATTCGGCCTTGTCCCACGTCTCGTCGCTGCCGGCGCGCACCGCCGGGCGGTCGGAGAACTTCACCCGCACCTCGGTGAAGCCGAGATCCTGATAGACCGACAGCAGCAGGGCGCAGAAATCCTGCGTCTCGCTAGTGATCTGATCTTCGGTGCAGAAGATATGCGCGTCGTCCTGGGTGAAGGCGCGCACCCGCATCAGCCCGTGCAGGGCGCCCGACGGCTCGTAGCGGCTGCACGCACCGAACTCGGCCATGCGCAGCGGCAGGTCGCGGTAGGACTTGATGCCCTGGTTGAAGATCTGCACATGGCACGGACAGTTCATCGGCTTGATGGCGAGCGTGCGCTCGTCTTCCGTCTGCGCCGTGAACATGTTCTCGCGGAACTTTTCCCAGTGGCCGGAGCGTTCCCACAGCACACGGTCGACCAGCTGCGGGGTGTTCACCTCCACATAGCCGGCGACCTCCAGGCGGTCGCGCATGTACTGCTGAAGCTTGCGGTAGAGGGTCCAGCCGTAGGGGTGCCAGAACACCGACCCTTGCGCCTCTTCCTGCATGTGGAACAGGTTCAGTTCGCGGCCCAGGCGGCGGTGGTCGCGCTTTTCCGCCTCTTCGAGCATCGTCAGATACTCTTTGAGCTGCTTGTCGGTCGCCCAGGCGGTGCCGTAGATGCGCTGGAGCATCTCGTTGCGGGCGTCGCCGCGCCAGTAGGCGCCGGCCAGCTTCATGACCTTGAAGGCCTTGGGCAGCTTGCCCGTCGAC
>JAEWWF010000031.1 GCA_023396465.1 Pseudomonadota bacterium | reverse complement strand
AAGTCCACCCCGTAGATGTAATAGCGCTGCAGGAACGTCCCGATGGAATTGACGTAACCAACATCGCCCTTCTTCACCAACAGTTCGCCGATATCCTTGCCGGGAAATGTCCCGTCGTTGCGCACGTTCTTGCGGGAGACCACCTTGGCGCCGTAGCCGTACTTGGGGTCGTCGTAGATTTCGATCACCTCATCACGCATCGGAGGGGTCTCCTGTCCGGGGGAAGGCATCGACGGTGATGACCGTCGCCGGCTGCGGCGCCAGACGGCTGCGCGCCATTTCCGCCACCACGTCGACCGGGTCGCCGGCCAGCACCGCCAGGTGCTCGGGCTCCGCCCGTTCGGCGACGACGAAGCGGACGCGGAAGTCGGTGTCGTCCAGCAGCACCGCCAGCTGATGCCCGGTCAGGCGCTGCGCCACTTCCAGCCGCACCTGCGGGTCTTCGTCCCAGGCCATGGCGATCAACCAGTCCTCGGCGATGCGGCGGGCGACGGCGCGGCGCACCTCCGACTCGCGGTCGTGCATCATCATCGGCAGCATGTCGTGGGGCAGCCGGCGGGCGGTGACCATGCGGACGTAATAGTCCTCGTCCGATCCCAGCGGCACCAGATCGGCGCCGGTCAGGCGGGCGGCGACGGCGACCCGCACCTTGCGGTCGGGATCGCTGCGCAGGCGCATCACCTGTCGGGCCGGCAGCCGCAGGATGGCGGCGGCGCGCACTTCCGGGTCGGGATCGGCCAGCATGGCCGGCAGCTTGAAGATGCCGGCGTGGCGGACGGCCAGGGCCCGCACCTCGAAGTGCGGATGGTTCAGGCAGGCGTCCGAAAGCTCGGGATTGGTATCGAAGAAGCGCTCGATGCGCCGGGCATAGCGGTCGTGGACGCAGGCCAGCAGCGGCTTGCACAGTCCCTTGGCGAGAACGTCATGGCGGAATTCGCAGCCGTCGCAGGAAACCGGCCGTCCCTGCCAGTCGAGGGCATGGACCGGCTCGCCGGTGCGGTGCGCGTCTGCCGCGCTGCTGTCGTGGATGTCCGCCGTCATGATGACGTCCGCCCTCCCTCGCCCGTGGACCCGTCCGGCCGCCGCAAGGGACTGCGGCGGCGGCACGGATTGACCGGGCAGCGGCGACGGCACAAGGCCCCCAGAGGCCGCCGCCGCGCCCGTCGCCCTCACGCCGCCGGTACGCAGGCGCCGGAAGGGCAAACCGCGGCACACTTGGTGGCGGTATCGCCGTCACACTCGGTGCACTTGTCGGGGTTGATGATGTAGGTGTCGCCCTTCATGCGGATCGCGCCATTGGGGCATTCGAATTCACAGGCGCCGCAAACGGTGCATTCTGCGGCCACGATCTTGTAGGCCATGGAACCAACTCCTCTCGAAATCCACGTTCGTGGGTTTATGGGACGGGTGAGCGCCGGATGCCCCCAGGCTCAGGCGCTCACCCGCCCGGCGTCCACCGTGCCCACCGTTGCGGTGTAGTAGGCGCCGATGGAGGATTCGATGTATTCGTAGGCGTAGGCGTCGCTGACGGTCAGGCCGGCCTTTTCCAGCGCTTCGCGCGGGCAGTCGCCGATCTTGGCGGTCAGCACCGTCGACACCCCTTCCAGGGCGGCGATGATGACGTCGAGCTTGTCGTCCTCGCCGTAGCCGCCGACGCAGTAGTTGTCCGCGCGGCGGTGGCCGATGAAGCGCACGCCGGTGGCGTCCACCTCGAAGACCTGGAACTCGCGGGCGTGGCCGAAGTGCTGGTTGATGCGCCCGCCGCCCTTGGTGGTGACGGCGACCAGCAGCGGCTTCGCCGCGGCAGGCTCGGCCACATGGGCCAGCGCCTCGGTGGCCTCGGCGGTGGCCTTGCGGTGGTCGGCCCGCTCGGCCTCCACCAATTCGCGGTAGAGCTTGCGCTTTTCCGGGTCGTAGGAGATGTCCTCGGGCAGCTTGTCGAGGGTGAACTCCTGCCCCCGGTCCTCGCCCAGCAGGCCGACCGCGTCGGCGCGGCACTGGCGGCAGTGGCGCATCAGGTTGGCGCCGCCGGCCAGATCGTCCTGAAGCGCCTTCAGCTCCATGGGCGTCGGGCCGCGCTGGCCGACCAGGCCGAAGTGGGTGCCGTGCTCCGCCGCCGAGATCAGCGGCATGACGTTGTGCAGGAAGGCGCCGCGCTTCTTCACCTCGGCATTGACGACCTTCAGGTGCTGGTCGTTGATGCCGGGGATCATGACCGAGTTGATCTTCACCAGGATGCCGCGGGCGGTGAGCATTTCCAGCCCCAGCATCTGCCGTTCGTGCAGGATGCGGCTGGCCTCGATGCCCTCGTGGCGGCGGCCGTCGTGGTAGATCCACGGGTAGATCTGCGCCCCGATCTCCGGGTCGACCATGTTGATGGTGATGGTGACATGGTCGATGTTGTGTTTGGCGATCTCGTCCACATGGTCGGGCAGCGCCAGACCGTTGGTGGAGATGCAGAACTTGATGTCGGGCAGGTGCTGCTCGACCAGTTCGAAGGTCTTGAAGGTCTTGCGCCAGTCGAACAGGCTGTCGCCCGGGCCGGCGATGCCGAGCACCGACAGCTGCGGCACCTCGTTCGCCACGGCGATCACCTTGCGCGCCGCCTGTTCGGGCGTCAGACGCTCCGACACCACGCCGGGCCGGCTTTCATTGGCGCAGTCGTACTTGCGGTTGCAGTAGTTGCACTGGATGTTGCAGGCCGGCGCCACGGCGACG
>JAEWWF010000421.1 GCA_023396465.1 Pseudomonadota bacterium | reverse complement strand
CTTGGAGCCGGAGACCACGTCGTCCATGTCGCGGTCGGTCATGCCTTCCTTGGGATCGGTGAAGTCCTCGCCACCTTGGCCGATGGTGGGGGGCGGCAGCACCACCTCGATGGGGGAGCCTGCGTTGCTGGAGGAGGCGCCTTCGCCAACCACCATGCCACCGAGCATGCCGCCGGCCCCTGAGGGATTGCGCGAGACGGTGGCGGGGCTAAAGTAGTCCGATACCCCCTGAAGCTGTTCTTCCGTCACCGCGTTCAGCAGCCACAACAGGAGGAAAAACGCCATCATGGCGGTCACGAAGTCGGCATAGGCCACCTTCCAGGCGCCACCGTGATGCGCGGCGCCGCCCTTCTTGACCCGCTTGATGATCGTGACGTTGCGTTCTTCCGCCATCGCGGTTCCCTTGAAACTCCCGGTGCCGGACGGCCGGCGAACCCTGCTTGTTACTCGGTCGGCAGGTTGGTGACGGTCTCTTCCAGTTCCTGGAAGGTGGGACGCAAGTGTTCAGGCAGGATCTTGCGGGCGAACTCGATCGACACCTGCGGCGCATAGCCCTGCATGTGCGCCAACAGGCCGGCCTTCATGCACTGAAGGTAGAGCGTTTCGTTGTCGAACACCGCCTGCATGGCACGGCCGTAGGGGGCGAAGAAGCCGTAGGACAGCAGCACGCCCGAGAAGGTGCCGACCAGCGCCGCACCGATGAGACGACCGAGAACTTCCGGCGGCTCGGTGATCGAGCCCATGGTGTTGATGACGCCCAGCACCGCCGCGACGATACCCAGCGCCGGCATGCCGTCCGCCATGGTGATGACGTTGCCGGAAATCTCGTGATTGTGGTGATGGTGAGCCTCGATCTCCGCATCGATGATGGCCTCGACTTCATGGGCGTTGTTGGTGCCCAAGGTCAGCAGGCGGAGATAGTCGCAGAGGAAGGGCAAGTTATGGTGGTCGGAGGCGAACTTTGGGAAGCGCTGGAACAGGGGGCTGTCGTCGGGCTTCTCCACATGGCTTTCAAGGGCCAAGTCGCCCTTGGTCTTGGCAAGCTTGAACACGGAGTAGAGCAGCGACAGAAGTTCGAGAAAGCTGGCCTTGTTGTGTTTCGGCCCCCTCAGCATTGGCCCGATGGCCTTCAGCGATCCCATCAGCACGGGCTTTGGCGCGCCGATGATGAAGGATCCGAACGCGGCGCCGAAGATGATCACGAACTCGAACGGCTGCCAAAGAACCCCAAGATTGCCGCCATGGCCGGCATAGCCGCCGATAACGCTGACAATGACGATGATCGAACCGATGATGATGAGCATTCTAGGGTCCTAAATGTCCGGTCATTGCCTGTGGGCATTCTGCCGAAACGGCGTCATACGTCTGAGAAACCAGCAACTCCCTGCCTTTGATGCATCGCACCAAAAGGCGGCGAGATTATAGCGAGCGCCCCGATCGAAAGGGAAGTCTCATCCATCGGAGGGTTAAGCAAAACTCACCTTTGCGCCCTTGCGGCAATCGTGCTAGGTCGGAGGGCAAGGTCACGCCCCCGCTCTTGTTACGGATACTCGGGTCAGGCAGATGAGCATCGACGAACGCTCCTTCAAGAAAGCCCTCGGCTGTTTCGCCAGCGGCGTGGCCGTCATGACCGCGGCCGACCCGGCCGGCCGGCCCGTCGGCGTGACCGTCAGCGCCTTTGCATCCCTGTCCCTAACCCCTCCTCTGATCCTGTTCTGCCTCGACCGCCGCACCACCGGGCTCGAGGTTTTCAGGACCGGTCCCTTCGCCGTCAATATTCTGCGCGAGGACCAGCGCGAGCTTTCGATCCGCTTCGCCAGCCGCCGCGACGACAAGTTCGCCGGCATCGAATGCCGCACTGGCACCACCGGAGTGCCACTGCTGCCCCACTGCCTGGCAGCGCTCGAATGTTCGACGGAGCGGGTGGCCGACGGCGGCGACCACGAGATCATCATCGGCAGGGTCGAGCACATGGAGTACCAGACGGGCGGACAACCGCTGCTGTACTTCCGCGGAGCCTATGCCCGCATAGAGTCCTGACAGCAGCACCCTAATCTTCCGTTAAGATGGCGCGACTTTCAGTACACGCGACTCAATCGAATCGCGAGAGCGTGCTCGCTAGAGTATATAAAGCTTATGACGAGACTACTTTTCCTGGCCCACGGTGCTGAGCAGACGGGTCGGGAAACCGGCCTTGATGAGCCCCTCGATGATGCGGCGCACATGTGGCGCATCGGTCGCTTCGATCACCGCGTCGATGTCGGTGCGCTTCAGCGGCACGTCCAGGAACAGGCGGTGGTGGTAGATCTCGATGATGTTGCCGCCCCCGCGGCCAATCACCTCCGCCACCCGCGCCAGCACGCCCGGACGGTCGGGAATCTCCACCCGCAGCCGCACCATGCGGCCAGCCCGCGCCATGCCGCGCAGCAGGATGGACGCCAGCAGCTGGCTGTCGATATTGCCGCCTGACAGCACCAGGCAGACGGAGCGGCCGGCGAACAGCTCCGGCCGGCTCAGCACGGCGGCCAGCGGTGCGGCGCCGGCCCCCTCGGCGACGACGTGCTGTTCCTCCATCAGCAGTTGCACGGCCCGTTCCAGGGCCGGCTCCTCGACGATCACCAGTTCGTCCACCAGCCGGTCCATGATGCCGAGGGTGAGCGCCCCCGGCGCCTTGACCGCAATGCCTTCCGCCAGCGTCTGCCCGCCGCCGGGCGGCGAGCCGCCGGCCCGGTGGGTGCCGTAGCCGGCATAGGTCGACACCTGCACGCCGACGATGCGGGTCTGCGGCGCCAGCGCCTTGACGACGGTGGCGATGCCGGACATCAGCCCGCCGCCGCCGATGGGCACCACCACGTCCTGCGGCGGCGGCCGGTCGGCCATCATCTCCAGCCCGACGGTGCCCTGACCGGCGACGATGGCGGGGTCGTCGAAGGGGTGGACGAAGGTCAGGCCGTGTTCCTGCGCCAGCACGCGGGCGTGCTCGCGGGCGCCTTCCAGTGTGTCGCCATGCAGCACGACGGTGGCGCCCCATTGCTCGGTCAGGCGAACCTTGGTGAAGGGGGTTTCCAGCGGCATGACGATGGTGGCCGGAATCCCAAGCCGGCCGGCGTGATACGCGACCCCCTGGGCGTGGTTGCCGGCCGACATGGCGACCACGCCCCGCGCCCGCTGCTCCGCCGTCAGCGTCATCAGCTTGATGAGGGCACCGCGAGCCTTGAAGGAGCCGGTCACTTGCAGGTTTTCCAGCTTCAGCGTCAGGTCGCAGCCGCACAGGCGCGACAGCGCCACGGCATCGACGGTGGGCGTGCGCACCACGGCGCCGGCCAGGGCGGCGGCGGCGGCCCGGATATCGTCGAGGGTGGGGGCGGCGGCGACGGCAGCGGCCGCATCCACGGCCGCCGGGGCGGCAGAGGGAGTGTCAGCGATCATGGTTGAAGCGAAGCACGGAAACGGGTTCTCCGTCCAGCGTCAGTAATTCCCCTTCCAACCACAGTGACATCTGGTCGTCATAGTGGGGGGACAGAGGATTTTCCGACTGGCCGGTGGCGATGATGAAGCGGGAGGCATCGAGCCGCGCCATATCCAGCACCGCCCGCAGGCCGGCGCCATGCACCGCCTCGAACGGCTGGGCGCCGCCGCCGCCGCCGCGCCAGCCGGCCCGCAGCAGGGTGTGGGCGCCGCCATCCATGGGCGGCCGGCGATGGGCGAGGGCGCCAACCACCGGCAGGCTGCCGTAAAGGCGGTTGACCAGCCCGGCC
>JAEWWF010000415.1 GCA_023396465.1 Pseudomonadota bacterium | reverse complement strand
CTTCAACAAGATCAAACACTACCGCGCCATCGCCACCCGTTACGAGAAACACGCCGAGAACTACCTGGCTCTCGTCAAGCTCGCCGCCATCCGAATCTGGCTGCGCACTTATGAGTCGGTGACCTAGTCGTCCTCGAACAGACGCTTGCGCACGTCCTGATCGCCGGACGGATTCCAGCGGTCGCAGAAGTCCTTCAGCGCCGCGTCCCGCGGGTCGGGCAGCACGACACGCAGCCGCACCAGATAGTCGCCGTGACCGTCGCCGGAGGTCTTGGGCAGGCCCTTGCCGCGCAGGCGGAGGACGGTGCCGCTGTTGGAGCCTTCCGGCACCGTCACCGCCACCTTGCCGGTCAGGGTCGGCACGGTGATCTTGCCGCCGAGCACCGCTTCCTTGAGCGTCACCGGCACCTCGACGGTCACGTCGTCACCGTCGCGGCGGTAATTGTCGCCGTCCTTGATGGCGACTTCAACCAGCGCGTCTCCCGCCGGCCCGCCGGCCATGCCGGACAGGCCCTGGCCCTTCAGGCGCAGGGTGGTGCCATCCTCGCTGCGCGGCGGGATGCGGACGTCGACGGTCTTGCCATTGGTCAGCCGGATGCGGCGGGTGGCGCCGAGTGCAGCCTCGCGGAACGGCACCTTCAGGCGGTAGTGGCTGTCCGGCCCCTTGGGCTGGGTGCGTGCCTTGGCGTCGGCTTTGGCCTTGCTGGCGCGGGCAAAGATGTCGTTGAACAGCTCGTCGTCCGCGAAAGTGCTGTCAAAGTCGAAGCCGAACGGGCCGCCGGTCCGGCTGCCGCCGCCGCCCGCCCCACCCCGGCGGCCGCCACCGCCGAAGCCATAGGGGGCACGGGGGTTGCCCGCGGCGTCGATCTCGCCACGGTCGAACTTGGCGCGCTTGTCGGCGTCCCCGATGATGCCGTAGGCGGCGTTGATCTCCTTGAACCGGTCCGCCGCCTGGGCATCGCTGGGATGCAGGTCGGGATGCATGGTGCGGGCCAGGCGACGAAAGGCCTTCTTGATGTCGTCGGCGGTGGCGCTGCGGGCAACGCCGAGGACGGTATAGGGATCACGCATGCTCGCTCAGCCGTGGTCGCTTCGGGTCCGGTCGGACAAGACGAGAGGCGCCCGCACGACGGGCGCCTCCCCAGGAAACTTGTGCGGACGAAACGCGACCGCGTGGACGGGCTGAAGGCTCAGCCGTCCACCACGCGCCAAGTGCCGTCGGGCTGCTGGCAGGCGGTGCCGTAGGCCGTTTCGTACCGACCGTCGATGGTAACCGTGGTGCGGTATTCCCGGCAATAGGCACCGCTGCTGGTACGCCCATCGCGTGTCGGCGTGAACGAGCCGTAGTTGCCGCTTTCCGGATTGTTCCACGAGATGGTCTCGCCGACCGGAGCAGTGTAGGCGCGGCTCTGCGCCTGCATGGCGTACTGCTGGTCGGCGCGGTCGAGCGACTTGCCGATCTCGCTGCCGATCAGGGCACCGATGAGGGTGCCAGCCGCGGTGGCGGCGATCTGGCCGGTGCCGCCGCCGAACTGGCTGCCGATCACGGCGCCGCCGATGCCACCGAGCAGGGTGCCGGCCGAGGTCTTGGGGTTGTTCTGGACGCTTTCGCACGCGCTCAGGCCCAGGGAGGCAACCACGGCGACAGCGGCGACGGCGGGGAATTTGCGGGAGATGCTCAGCATGTCTCTCAATCCGTTGGACGGGGCGATGCGTAGAATCATAGAAACCGACCATGGCGAAACCGTGACGATCCGTCCAGGCTTCTTGTCGCTCCTGCGGCAAGCGGCCCTTTCCAACGCCGCCAGCGGTTTACATAATCCGCTCCTGTCCGACTGCAACGGGTGGGAGAAACCCGCCGTTGCCGCCGGCTCCGCCACCAGAGGATACCGTCCGTATGACCGCCCTTGACGATGCCGCCGATCCGTTCCGCCAGTTCGAGGACTGGCTGGCCGAGGCCGGAGAGCACGAACTGAACGACCCCAATGCCATGGCCATCGCCACCTGCACGCCGGACGGCCGCCCGTCGGTGCGCATGGTTCTGCTGAAGGGCGTGGATGCCAGCGGGTTCGTTTTCTATACCAACCTGGAAAGCCGTAAGGGCGTGGAACTGCTGGCAAATCCCCATGCCGCCTTGTGCTTCCACTGGAAATCGCTCCGCCGTCAGGTGCGCGTGGAAGGCCCGATGACCCAGGTCAGCGACGAGGAGGCCGACGCCTATTTCGAGTCGCGGCCGCGCGACAGCCGTATCGGCGCCTGGGCGTCGCAGCAGTCGCGGCCGCTGGCCGGTCGGTTCGAGCTGGAGAAGCGGGTCGCCCAATACGCCGCCCGCTATGCCCTTGGCAAGGTGCCTCGGCCGCCGCACTGGTCCGGTTTCCGGCTGGTGCCAAGCCGCATCGAGTTCTGGCAGGATCGCCCGTTCCGCCTGCACGACCGTCTGGTCTATAGTCGCGACGCTGAAGACATGCCCTGGCGGACCGAACGCCTGTTCCCGTAAGGGCCGGGGCGACGGGGAGGGATGTGATGTCAGACGCGAATGCCGTCGCCGCCGCAGCCGATCCGCGCGAGACCGCCGGCCGGCTCATGCGCCGCGCCACCTATGCGGCGGTGGCGGTGGCCTCGACGCTGATCGTGGTCAAGGTGGTGGCGTTTGCCGTCACCGGATCGGTGGCGCTGATGTCGAGCCTGATCGACAGCGCCCTGGATACCGCCGCGTCCATCATCAACCTGATCGCCGTTCGCCACGCCCTGCAACCGGCCGATGCCGAGCACCGCTTCGGCCACGGCAAGGCGGAGCCGCTGGCCGGGCTCGGACAGGCGACCTTCATCGCCGGGTCGAGCATCTTCCTGCTGATCGAGGCGGTCGACCGCATGGTGACGCCGCAGGAGGTGACGCGCGGCTGGGTCGGCATCGCCGTCATGGCCTTCGCCATCGTCGCGACCTTCGGTCTCGTCGCCTATCAGAAGAGCGTGGTGCGGCGGACCAACTCGGTCGCCATCAATGCCGACAGCCTGCACTACACCGGCGACGTGCTGATCAACGGCAGCGTCATCGTCTCCATTGTCCTGGCGTCCTATGTTGGTATCCCCTATGCCGACCCGCTGTTCGCCATCGGCATCGCCGGCTATCTGCTGTGGAACGCCCGCAGCATCTTCCTCTCCAGCCTGGATCTGCTCATGGACCGGGAGTTCCCCGAGGCGGAGCGGGAGAAGATCCTTGCCATCGCCCGTGCCCATCCGTTCGTGCGCGGTGCCCACGACCTGCGCACCCGGTCCAGCGGGCAACAGCAGTTCATCCAGTTGCATGTGGAGATGGACCGCACCCTGACGCTTGCCAAGGCCCATGCCATCGGCGATCAGGTGGAGGCGGCGATCCGGGCTGAATATCCGGGCGCCGATATCATCATCCACCACGACCCCACCGGCATCACCGAGGTGCGGGTCGACGATCTGATCGCGGCGCGGGACAAGGGCCGCGGCGAAGGCCCGGCGTAGGAGCGGGCGGTCGAGAACGATGTCAGTTGTTGCGGCCGGCGCGGGCCTGGGTCCAGCGCAGGCAGAATACCCGCAGGGCGCTCGACAGATTGCCCTCGGCATGGTCGCGGTGAATGTCGACGGCGGTGATG
>JAEWWF010000404.1 GCA_023396465.1 Pseudomonadota bacterium | reverse complement strand
ATGGTGCCGATGTGGTCATGGCGGTGCCGCCCATCAAAGAGCCGGGTGACCTGCGTGGCCGGCGCGTGGCGGTGGAGCCCGACTCGACGACCACCTTCCTGCTGTCGCGGGCCCTGGAAACCGCCGGACTTGGTCTTGGCGACGTCACCATCGTGCCCTTGCGTCAGCACGACATGTCCAAGGCCCTGAGCGAGGGCCGCGTCGATGCCGTGGTCAGCTATCCGCCGGTGGCCCTCGATCTCGCGCGCAGTGGCCGTCTGCGCACCATCTTCTCCTCCGCCGATGTTCCAGGGGAGGTGGTCGACGTGGTTGCCATCGATCCCCATTGGCTGACCGGTCGGGAGGCGCAGGCCGAGGCCTTGGTGCGCGCCTGGGACCGGGCGGTGGTGTGGTGGCGGCAGAACCATGACGAAGCGGTCCGTCGCATGGCCGAACGGGAAAAGGTCAGCGTCGAGGAGATGGAGCAGGCGCTGGCTCACATGACGATTCTGCGCTCTGCCGAACAACGCTTTCTCTTCGCCGCCGGCGGTCCGCTGGAACGCTCCGTCCGGCGCCATGATCTGCTACTGCGTCGCGCCGGGCTGATCTCCGGCACCGATCGCACGGCGGAGGTGATCACCGACCGTTATCTCCAGATGGCCTTCAACAGCGATACTCCGCCCGCCACCCGGTAGTCTGTGGGGTTGCCGGAACCGGGACCATGGCGAGGGTCAGGGCCGGCGCGCCAAACCTAGGCCTTGCACAGCTTCCAGGGGCCGACATCGAGGTGCAGGTGGTCGTGATGATCGGCGTCGGCGTTGGGGCTGAGCACCACCTGGAAAACGCCGCAGGCCCCCTGCGACGCCTGTCGTAGGAAGTCGCCCAAGGGGCCCCGGTCGCGCCAGTGCTCCTTCACCCGGGCAATGCGGCCGTCGGCGAACTCGAAGGCCATGATGTCGATGGCACGGCCGAAAGCGTGTTCGGACAGCCGCGACCGGTTGGAGGTCCGACCACGGCAGACATAGCCGCCGGCATGGTGGACTTTCACCAGGGCGCTGCCCGTTATCCGCTGCGCCAGAGGTTGGAGGACTTGGGTGTCATAGCGCAGCAGGGCAAGCGCCAGGCCGCAACTCACCTGGACCGGGCGGTTGAGCGGAATGGTCTGCGTTTCATAGAGCGAGATGGCGGTGGAGATGCCGCAGCCGTCGCCGTTGGCGGTGTCCCGCAGGCGGTCGAAGGCGACATTGGCGCTCACCAGCCCGACGATGCACAACGGCCCATCCGTCGGCAGGCCCCCCACCTGGGCGGGGGGCGGTGGAGGCGGCGGCTTCGGGGTGCCGCAGGCGGCGAGTCCCAGCACCGCCGCAGCGGCGAGGACGGCGTTGCGCAGCGGCACGGCCATGCACCCAATCTCCCTGCGGCTGGACGGATGATCCGGTTGTAAGGGATCGGGCGCCGCGCGTCGAGATGTTCGTGCGGGCGAATGTCCGCCGCCCCTTCTGACGGCCGGCCGGAAAGAAGTGGGCCGCCGGGTTGGGGTGCCCGGCGGCCCGACGATCGGCGAAGGGCATTGGGGAAAGGGGGGTGCCCTTGGGGTTGCCGACCGCAGAGAAATCCTTCGACGCGCTGCCGTGACGCAGCATCGCCGGGAAGCGAGGGAGCCGAAGCCACGCGAAGGCCATAGAAAACCCGACAATCCGGCTGAACCGGTCAGCCCGACCATCGGGTGCTTTGCCTTGAGAGAGAGCATAACGGCCGAGCATCGCCCCGATGCCCCACCAGACCTTCCCCCGAGGCCTCCGCGCCCCTGATCCCGTTGACCCGACTATACCCGCCTCACCGCTTCGTTGCCAGGAAGAAATTTACTGACGGCTGCGCGGCCCCCCTGTCGCGCCCGCGCTGCGGGCAGCCAGGGTGCCCTGTTTCAGAAGCGGAACGAGACGCTGAGCGCCCCGAAGGTATCGCCTTCGTCCTGACCTTCGAATTCCTCGGTGCGATAGACGTGGGTATAAGCGATGCGGATGTCGTTGAAGGTGAAGGCGATACCGGCCTGCGCTTCCCCCACCACCCACTTCTTGTCGACGCTGGCGCTGTCGTGGAAGGTATTGCCATCGAGGAAGATGTTGCGCAGCACGACGCGGCCGTCGACGCCAGCGAAGATGTACCAGCCGAACCGCTCGCTCGGCACGAAGAAGTCGGAGCCGGGGAGGCTTGGTCGGATTCGCGGCGGCCCGAAATCAGCCGGCAGGTCATCGCCCAGGCGCAGCATCACGCCGCTGTTGGCATGGATGAAGGCATTGCCGAAGGCGCCGCCGGCATGGGGCGTGACATCCGCTTCCAGCCCCAGATACTCGCTGCGCCACATGGCCCGCCAGGACCGTTCGTAAGCGATGTTGACGATCGGCTCGTCGTGCAACTGGTTGTCCCAGCCGCGCGGAGTGCGGGTGTTGATGACCTTGTGAACGAACTCCTGCGTCTGAGCGGCCAGCGACGACGGGCCGACGATGCCGAGGGTGAGTTCCAGATTGTCCAGCCGCCGGCCAGCGTCGTTGATGAGGCCGATGCTGGCGTAGGTATAGCCGGCCCACGGATGGTCGTCCGGCTGTGGGGCGGCGATCTCGATGTCGCGCGGCGTGTACATGTTCTGGCCGAGGGCGTAGCTCACCCGCAGATTGCCCTCGTTGGCGAACAGCGGCACCTGGCGGGCCGCGTTCTCCAGCCAGTCGGGGACGTCATTTTCTGCTGACAGGTAGGCGAGGCGGACGCCATTGGTGTAATGCTGGTCACGGCCGGTGAAGATATCGTTCTCCAGCTGTAGCGTGAGGATGGCCTTGTCGTCCTTCACCGGGCGGGGCGGCAGCTCGACGGCGGCAGGTGTGACGTCCTCGATGGCCGGTTCGCCGTCGGCGGCTGGCGTCGTCGGGCCGGCGGGATCGGCCTGCGCGAGGGCGGGCTCGGCAGCTGCGGCGGGGGAGGGCACGAGGAGGCAGTCGCCGGAGATCGCCGCGACGACGGTGACCACGGCGAGGACAGGCAGGCGAGGGCTCACGGGCGGGCGCTCCTGAAGGGGTGGAAGATGATCAAGACGTATAACGTTTTCCCCCCTGCCGGGTGATGGTGTCATCTTCATGGCAGGTGTGCGTCCCGGTCTTTGAGGATGTGGTCACCCGCCCTTGCTACAGCGCCGTGTTGTCGATCACACCAGCCAGGAGACGCACCGATGGCCGATATCATCAACCTTCGGGAAGCCCGAAAACGCAAGGCGCGGGCCGAGAAGGAGCGGCAGGCGGCCGACAATCGCATCCGCTTCGGCCGTACCAAGGCGGAAAAGCGCCTGACCGAGTTGGAGAACAGTCGTTCCGCGCGCGATCTGGACGGCAAGCGGCGGGACGACGACGGCAGCGGCGACTCGCCGCCGGACGAGGACGGCTCAGATCGCTCCTGAAGGCGGCTGACCCGGCTTCCGGGGCGGTGGTTTCACTCGTCGGTCGCGGTGCCGGTATCGGATGCCGCGGCGGTGGTTGCGGCGTTGTCACGCTCTGCCCGGCGGGCCGCCCGTGCCACCTGTGCGGCCGCCTTCTCCGCCTTCGCGGCGGCTTTGGCGGGCGTCGGCCAGAACGGTTTGGCGTCGGTGAAGTCTTTCCACTCGGCGCGGGCGGCGTCGAGCAGTCCCGCCTCGCGGCCGCCGTGCCAGCCGGCCACCAGCCCGGCCGCCCACACCTCGCGGCGGTCGGCATCCTTGCCCACCGCCGCGTGCAACTGGTCGTGGGCGACGGCGATGTCGTTGAGCGCCCCCAGATGCTCCTGGAGGCCCTTCAGTGTCTTCACATAGGCGCGGGTCTTCTTGTCCGACCACAGGTCGCCGAAGAATTCAGCGGCGTAGCGCAGCTTCTTGATGCGCACGCGCAGGCGATGGCGGCTGGCGGCGTCCAGGCTGGCGAACCGCTTGCCTTTTTTCAGAACCTTGGCGTGCGCTGTCTCCAGCAGTTCCGCCGCCCGCCCCCCCACCGGCCGGTCGAGGCGCTCCGCCAGGTCCGGCGACACCGGATGCTGCCAACTGCCGCCTTCGATCCAGCCGCCCAGTTCCAGCATCAGGTCGGTGAAGCGGTGACTGTCGACGGCGGCGATGGCGCGGCGGTAGTGCTGGCCGCGCCGCTTCTCGAAGCGGTGCAGCAGCATGGGCAGGCCGTCCTCGTCGGGATGGGCCTCGCCCACCGGTCCAAGGATCTCGGCGATGAAGACGTCGGTGTCGCGGGCCGGTCCCAACTCCGCCGTCAGCCACTTGAGGCCGGCGACGAGGGACTCGGTGGCCGGTCCCGCCACCTCGCCCCGGAACACCGACAACGCGCTGCGCAGCCGCCGCAGGGCCACCCGCATCTGATGCACCGCCTCCGGCTCCTTGCGGTCGCGCAGGGCCGGCTCGTTGTGCAGCAGGTGGCGCTGGCAGCTGCGGCAGATGGTCTGGATGGCATCGCGCAGCGGCATCTCGGCGGTCACGGGAATGTCCGGTGCCTTCACCGGGTCGTGCTCGACACCGCCAAGCAGCGCATAGCCGCGCTCTGATTTCGACCGGGTGCTGAGCCGCAGGGGCGCCGCCTCGTGCAGGGCGCGGGCGATCTCGAACAGGTGGGCGGGGTCGCCGCGCACCAGCTCCAGCTCGATCTCGCTGATGGGCTGGCTGCCGCCGTCGGCGGTGACGGCGCCGCGATCGAAGGTCAACGCCACCTCCCAGGTGCCGTTGCCGAGGGTGTAGGTGGTGCGCTTGAACTCGGTCACGAACAGCGGGCGCAATTCCTCCAGCACGCCCGGTCGGGCGAACAGGTCTTGCAGGCCGGTGGCCAGAATGGCCTGCGGGTCGGGGATGTCGCCACTGATGTCGTGCTCCCACTCCTTGCGGGAGAACAGGCCGGCGCTGCCATCGCCGCGCGCCTTGACGTTCTGGATGCGGCGGCGACCGGCATGGCGCACCCGCAGCGAGGCGCCGCCGTCGAACAGCAGAAAATCGGGGGTGTCGAAGTACACCGACTTGAGCGGCTGGGTATGGGCCCGTCCCTTGCGGGTCTGCCGTACCAGGCTGTGGCGGCGCAGGCGGTCCATGTCGTCGGGGGCAACTTCGAGCTTCAGCTCGATTTCCATGTTGTCCTCGGGCAGCGACATTCCCTGTCTCCTTTCTCGGCAGGCGCGGCGGCCGCCGGTCCAAGCCCCGCCGCCAGAGCGGCGTGGTCGTGTGCCGCAAAGGTAACGTCAATCCCCCGGTGAATGGATGACATTTTGCGCAACTCCGACTTCTTGCATAGGCAGGGCGCGCCCGGTACGGTGAGCCACCTTCGGCGCGGGCCGCCCGACGCGGCGGGACGATGTTGGAAGGGCGCGAACAAGGCCGCCGCGGCGGCGACTCGATGTCCGGGGGGAGATCGCCCGTGAGTGCTGTGAAGGCTGTGAAGAAGGTGTTGCTGCCCCTTTTGCTCGCGGGGACGCTCGCCGGCTGCACCAACCTCCTGGCCGGCGGCCCGCCGGTGGATGTCGCGGCCTCGCGTGCCGATCTCGCATACGGGGCCCTGGCCCGGGGAGATTTCGCCCAGGCCCTCGATCAGGCCAACCTGGCGCTGGCCGGCGACCCGGAAGATCCCCATGCCCATTACGTCCGTGGCGTCGCCTTGCGCTACGGCGGTCGCCCCGACGAGGCGGCGGAGGTTTTCAGCCGGCTGGTGGCCGCGCCGCGCGCCCAGGACGCGGCCGTCGCCGGCGGTCCGTGGACCGGCACCGCGCCGACCACGGTGGCGGCGCTCGCCCGCGATCAGTTGCAGGCCATGGGGATCGCCAGCGGCATGCCGACCACGCTGACGTCGAGCGGCGATCTGGCCGCTGGGGTGGCGCCGCTGACCGATCCGGTGGTACCGGCGGTGGGCGCCCCCACCGAGCCGCCGCTGTCGGGGATCGAGCTGCTGAACGCCGCCCAGCGGTTCCTGGTTCTCCGCCGGCTGCGTGATGACGGCCGCATCACCGACAGCGAGTATTCCACTCGGCGGGCCGCCAACATCGGTGTCCTGCTGCCCTTCAGCAGCCAGCGCCGGCCGGCGGTCGGCCTCGGCCGTCCGGTGCCGACCGCCGAGCAGGTGGGCGCGCGTCTGGAGGCCTTGCGCCAGACCCTGGCCAGCGGCGCCATGCGGCCGGAGGACCACAGCATCGAGCGCGAAACCATTCTCGATGCGCTGCTGCCGTCCGACCCGCGGGTTCGCATGCAGGCTCCAACCCCGCCGGGCAGCCTGGCCGACGCCGCCGAACGCGCCAATGCCCTACAGCGGCTGCGGGACATGGAAGTCATTTCGAAGGAGGAATACGCCCGAGAGCGGGCGGCGTTGGAACGGGCGGCGGGGCGTCTGATCGCGCGCGCGGATGGCGGCAACACCGTGCTGGTGCCGAAGGCCCCGGCCAAGCCCGCCGTCTCATCGGGCAAGCCGGCTGCGCCGGCCAAGCCTGCCGCTCCCGCCAAACCGGCGGCCCCGCCGCGCAATGATGCCGAGGCGCTGGCCGCCATTGCTGCCGGCGCCAGCAGCGACCGCATGGTTGGGCGCGGTCCGATCGTCGTGGCACCGCCGCCCTCGGCCACCCCGGCGGTTCCCGTTGCCACTGGTGGGCCGGTCGTGCTGCATCTCGCCTCTTATAAAAGCAAGGCGGCGGCGGAGAGCGGCTGGACGGCGTTGCGTGGCCGGTTCTCGTCGATTTTGACCGGGCTGACGCCGCAGTACGAGGAAGTCGATCTGGGGTCCGGCAAGGGAACCTTCTGGCGGCTCAGCGCCGGCCCGGTCTCCGACTCCGCCGCGGCGGACCGCCTATGCGGCCAACTGGCGGGGCAGGGGCAGTACTGCCGCACCGCCTTCGCCAGCCGGTGAGCAAAGCAGCCGGAGAGGCAAGTGCGATTTTGCTTGCAGGCCGGCCGGGCCTCCCCTATAGTTCATCTTCCTGCGGCGGGGTTCTCCGGCGCAGGCTTCCGGAACCTTCGGCACCATCCCGTGACCTGTTCGCAGGCGGCGGCGCCGTCGGTGCCCTCGGTGAAAGCCTTGTCGGTTTTTCACTGGGCGGCTGGTAAAAAAACCGGTTGACATGGTTGGGTTGGTTGAGTAGAAACCGGCCTCCTTCGGCGGGGTAGCGAGAAGATCGCGAAGCTGCTGAAGAAAAAGAGAAAAAAGAAGTTGACAACGACTTCGGTGTTCTCTAAATAACGGCCTCCCCGGCG
>JAEWWF010000365.1 GCA_023396465.1 Pseudomonadota bacterium | reverse complement strand
GTGCAGCAGGTCGCGATTCTGCCGTTCCCGCTGCTCCGGGGTGGCGTAAACGTGGGTGGTGCGGAAGCGTCCGTGCCGCTTCACGAAGGCCACGTCAACCTGCGCCAGGGCACCATCGACCGGGCGGCAAAGATGGCCGAAGATGTCGTAGGGCACGAAACCGACGCCATCCATGACCGCGATCACATCGGACAGCAGCGGGCCGCTCTTGAAAAAGTTGAACAGCGAGGTTTCAAGCACGACCACCTCGACCTCGTTGAGGATGCCCCCACACCCCTTCAGAACCTCCAGTTCGCCCCCCTGGACATCGACCTTCAGCAGGTAGGGGCCGCCGGCGCCAAGCTCCGCCACGATGCGATCGACCCGGCGCACGGGAACGGTGCGCGGCTCCCCATCCACATGGGCGCCCTCCTCCTCCGCCAGCAGGGAGGAGTCGAACAGATCGGGATGGACATTGAAGGTGGCGGTCCCCTCCTCGCCACCCGCCGCACCCAGGTAATAGGCGGCATCGAAGCGGGCGCAGAGGGCCTTGAGATCGGGCTCGAACTCCCGCAGCGCCTCCACCAGCACATGCCGCGCCGTGGGGAAGGTCTTGTAGATTTCATGGGTGCCGTTGGCGGCGCCGATGTCGATGCAGGTCCGTGGGGTAAAGCCGCTCTTGCGGAGGAAGCCCAGGAAGTCTTCGAGCGTCAGACGCTGCATCATCCGTTCACCTCTGAGGTCGCGTCCGCGCACGGGTCCGCATCGGCCCGGCCGGCACCGCCGTTCACGACAAATCGCTGATAGATGTCACACAAAGTATCGCTGAGCCTGACACCGAACCCCTCGACATCCAGCAGGGCGGAGGTCGGCAGGCGGTCGAGCATGGCCACATGCAGCGCCGCCCGCAGCGCCGGATCGTCGGCCAGCCGCAACGCCTTCTCGACATACTCAGCCGGCGTCTTTGCCACCCAGTCGTCAAGACCAAGCGCCTCCAGCGCGTTGGCGCCCTGGATGGCGTGCTGGAAGCGGCCCCGCAGGGTGACGCAGGGCAGCCCCATCACCAGCGCGTCGGCCGTGGACAGGCCACCCGTATGGGGGAAGCTGTCCAGGTACACATCGCACTCGGCCAGCAGCGCGAACACCGCCTCGCGCTCCGGCCACGGACCGACGATGTGGACGCGGCCGGGGGCCACGCCGCGCTCCCGCAACTGGCGGGCCAGACGGGTCCGCAGGGCCGACAGGGGATAGCGGGAATCCCAATTGGGGTTCATGGGATAAAGCACGAGATGCGCATCCGGCCGGCGGGCCAGAATGTCGGCCCACGTCGCGGTCAGGGCCGGCGTGAGCTTGTAGAAATTGGCCCCGGAGACGAACAGCAGGGCGGTGTCGGGGATCCCGGCATCAGCGCGGCGGAAGGGCGTGTCGACCACCACCGGAAAATCCAGGCGGTCGAAGCAGAGAACCGATCCCGGCATCCGCACCAGGGTTTCGCTGTAATGCGCCTCGGCCCCCTCCGCCAGTTCCGACTCCTCGGCCGACAGCCAGACGTCGATGTTGCGGAACCCGGTGGTGGTGACGCAGCAATAGTTGGCGATCTGCACCCGCGCCAGACGGTGGGCGGCCAAGGAAATGTAGTCGCTCCACCCCCACGAGATGTTGTTGACGACGAACAGCAGGTCGAGATCGGCCTCGCGCACCGCCTCCACCATGCCCCGCATCGTGCGCCCACCGAGGTGAGTGACCACGTCGGAATGGGCGGTGATGTCGTCCATCAGGCTGGTTTCGGAGACAAGACGGGTAAAAGACGACGAAAATATGAAAGACTGAACCTCGAACAGAGAGCGATTTAGCCCCTTGAGGTGCGCCAGCCCAACGAAAGTTTCTGTTCTGGCATCACCATCTTGCCACAAAAATCCAATCCGAATGCGCGATCGACCCAAATCAGCGGGAGACGGCACAACATCGAGGGAGGTTCCATGAACCTGTTCGGTTAGGCACTCCAGAATCTGTGACTTTAATTTTTGGAACTGGCATGCGTTTGCATCAGCAGAGTAAATTGTGCCAAATCCAATGCCAGTGAAAAATCTCGTCGCCAGGCCGGTCGCCGCCAAATGGGTTCCTTCACGGCCCATAAAATCAATAAGGAACGAGAATAAATTCTCGATATAGGACATATAGCTCTCGATGTTCCCCTCTTCCCTGAACATTTTTGGGGCGCGGCCAACACAGTAAAGAAAATCCTCTGCGAGCACGCTCGTATTTGCCAGTAATTTCATGGACCCCCGAACTTGATAGGGGTGGTGGTACAGCATGGCCAGAATGAACGCTTTATGGGCTGCGGCAGACCCAACGGGTAGACGAGCCACCGCCTCCTTCAAGTCAGCCACCCATTTCTCTTCCTCGGGAAGAGGCTCCAGAAACATCAAAATTTCGCCCTGCTGCGCGTTTCGCAGCAGGGCACGCAGAGCCTCGAACTGGGCCCACGGGTACATCAGCTCGAACTCGTCGGGCGAAATGCGTTCAAGAGTGTTGGCGAGACGGGCCCGGCAATAGCGCACCATGAGGGCGATATCCGGCTCCCGGCATTGCTCGAATGCCCGCAGCAGGGCGCCAAGTTCCTCCACGGCATTGGAGATGGTCGCGGGGGCCACCGGGCGGCGGGCCCGGTGGCCGGTATCAGCCATGGTCAGCATGGAATCCGCCACCTCAATAGATGAAGACATTGGCAGCCGATCCCGCCACGAGGGCGATTGGGTCATCCATCGCGGGGCGGGTGTCGGCGCGGACGGGAGCCGCCGGGGCGTCGAGGAGGTCCCGTAAGGCATCGGCGGCGGCCCGGGCGGCCGCGCTGTCATCGGTTTGCTCAAGGGCCCGTAGGAGGAACTCGGCGGCGGCCTCGACCAACCCCAGGGTCCGCAGGGCCACGCCACACCCCAGAATCGCCGGCGCGGCGGCCGGGTCCACCGTCAATGCCCGGCGAAAGCTGCGCTCGGCGGCGGCGGGGTTGTCCCGCACCAGGTGAGCGAACCCGAGGCCGGTATGAAGATCGGCCCGCCGAGGCATCAGCATCGTCATCGCCAACAGGGGGGCGAGGCTGCTGCCCCGATCAAGCGCCTTGACCACGGCGTGCTTCAGCACGATGTCGCGGTCGCGCGGCGCCAAGCCCCGCACCATCATCAGCAACGATCGCGCGTCGCAGTGGTCCACGGCCCGCAACGCGGTGCCAAGAGGCGTCTGGAGCACAGGCTCAGGGACTTCCCCCTGTGCCCGGTCATCGGCAACGGCCCCAGCGGTCGAGGGCGAACAGTCTATCGACACAGCATCAGCCCCCCGCACAGTGGGCGAAAGCGGTCGGATGCCGCTGATGGTCCGGCGCGATCCCCGCCTGCTCGGCATCAACGGGAAGACGCAACACGGAACTCATTGAAGAGATCATGTCCAGGCAATGGAAGACAAAAGCCGTGATGTACTGATCCCTGCTTTCCTGGGTCATGTAGGCCGAAGAGAAATGCCCCGCGATGAACGCCCCTTCGCCCAGCAGATGTCGCAAGGCTTTGACATCCAACATGCTGTTCAGTTCCGGCACGCCCACCGCCTTGATCGCGAGGTCGGTGAGCATCCGACGCACGACCGCGTAAAAATCGCGCCACCCGGTCATATCCCACCTTTGCTCGTGCAGGAGATGGCAAAACAGGGGGGTATCAAGGCGTTTGAGGTCCATCCCCTTGATCGCCTGCATGAGCGGCAGGCCATAGTCCCACCACGGAACACCCTGGAGGAAGGGTGCGAAAGTCTCGTCGTCGAAAGACGCGGTCTCCAGGAAGAAAAAGTCAAACCCGCCCCAATAGACCGCCCCCGCCGCATCCCCCACCCTCGCCACGTCGAAGCGGTGCCCGAACACGCACGATCCGGGGATTTCCCGCCGCAGCACGTCGATCAGGGACGGCGCCGGGCGCAGGTAGATGTCGGAGTTGATGAGGCCGCACTGGGCATACCCCCGGTCCCGCAGGGCCGTCACCATGTCGGCGATGAAGACCAGCGGCCGCCCGACCTGCGCCCGGCCGTCGCGCGGCGCCTCGATGAAATGCACATCAAGGTAGTCGTGCTTCAAACAGGCGATCTCGTCGCCGGTGTTCAGCGAATACACCGGAAAACCGGCCCGCAGCCACGACTCGACGCAATATTTCTGGTAGATGCCGCCGATGTCCTGACCGCCCGAGCCCATGCGACTCAGCCGAGGCACCAGTGACGTGATCAATGGCAGATCGTTGCCGTTCCCCACCGTGTTCTCCCCCTTCTCCGGCTGTCGCCCGGCCGCGTGCATCGTCATCCGGCCCCATCCCCATCGCGGAATCGCCCGCCGCCGGCCAGGAAGTCGGCGTAAGCACGCTCCAGCCCCTCCCGCAGCGGCGTGCGCGCCCGCCACCCCAGCCCGGCGAGGCGGGACACGTCCAGCAGCTTGCGCGGCGCTCCATCCGGCTTGGAGACATCGTGGACGATCCGCCCCCGGAAGTCGACCACCGCCGCCACCGTGGCGGCGAACTCGGCGATGGTCACGTCCTGGCCGGTGCCGACGTTCAGGAAGTCGTCCTCCCAGACATGTTCCAGGGCGAAGACGCAGGCATCGGCAAGGTCGTCGACGAACAGGAACTCCCGCCGCGGCGTGCCGGTGCCCCACACCACCACCTCCGCCGCGCCGGCCTGCTTGGCTTCGTGGAAGCGGCGGATCAGGGCGGCGGGAACATGGCTGTCGGTGGGATGGTAGTTGTCGCCCGGCCCATAGAGATTGGTCGGCATCAGCGCCGTGAAATCGCGCCCATGCTGCCGCCGGTAAGCCTGACACAGTTTGATGCCGGCGATCTTGGCGACGGCGTACCACTCGTTGGTGGGCTCCAGCGGGCCGGTGAGCAGGCAGTCCTCGGTCATCGGCTGCGGCGCGAGGCGCGGATAGATGCACGACGAGCCCAGGAACAGCAGCTTGCCCACCTCGGCCAAATGGGCGCCGTGGATGATGTTGGTCTCGATGACCAGATTGTCCCGCAGGAAATCGACCGGATAGGTACGGTTGGCGTGAATGCCGCCGACCTTGGCGGCGGCGACCACCACGGCATCGGGCCGGTGATCGCGCAGCCACGCTTCCACTTCCGCCTGACGGGTGAGGTCCAGGTCGGCGCGGGCGACGGTCAGCACCTCCGCCCCGGCGACCCGCAAACGGCGGGACACCGCCGCGCCGACCATGCCGCGATGACCGGCGACCCAAATCCGCCGGCCCCGCACGGACAGGCCCGGGCCGGCCGCCGCCTCAGTCATGGCCGCTGCCATAGCGCAGGCTCTCCCGCTCGATGAGGCGCAAATCGGCCTCCATCATCTCGTGGACCAGATCGGTGAAGCTGGTGCGGTGGTGCCAGCCGAGCCGCTCGCGCGCCTTGGTCGGATCGCCCAGCAGCAAATCGACCTCGGTGGGGCGGAAATAGCGGGGGTCGATCTCCACCAGCACCTGTCCGGTGCGGGCATCCAGCCCCTTTTCCTCGACGCCCGCGCCGCGCCACGCGATGGTACGGCCAATGTGGGCGAAGGCCAGTTCTAGGAATTCGCGCACGCTGTGGGCCTCGCCGGTGGCCAGGACGTAATCGTCGGGCTCCGGCTGCTGCAAGATCCGCCACATTCCCTCGACATAATCCCGCGCATGGCCCCAGTCGCGCTTGGCGTCGAGATTGCCGAGGAACAGCTTGTCCTGCCGCCCAAGATGGATGGCGGCGACGGCGCGGGTGATCTTGCGGGTAACGAAGGTCTCGCCGCGAATCGGGCTCTCGTGGTTGAACAGGATGCCGTTGGAGGCATGCATCCCGTAAGCCTCGCGATAGTTCACGGTGATCCAGTAGGCATAAAGCTTGGCGGCGGCATAGGGACTGCGCGGATAAAAGGGCGTCTTCTCGCTCTGCGGCGTCTCCTGCACCTTGCCATAAAGTTCCGACGTGGACGCCTGATAGAAGCGCACCGTGTCTTCCAGCCTGAGAATCCGAATCGCCTCCAGCAGCCGCAGGGTGCCGAGGGCATCGGAATTGGCGGTGTACTCCGGTGTCTCGAAGCTGACCTTCACATGACTCTGGGCCGCTAGATTGTAGATTTCGGTCGGCTGGATTTCCTGGATCAGACGAATGAGGTTGGTGGCGTCCGTCAGGTCGCCATAGTGCAGCCTGAACTTCACATGCGCCTCGTGAACATCCTTGTACAGATGATCCACGCGCTCGGTGTTGAAGCTGGAGGATCGCCGCTTCACGCCGTGAACGTCATAGTCCTTCGACAGCAGGAACTCCGCCAGATACGCCCCATCCTGACCCGTCACGCCGGTAATCAAGGCAACCTTTCGCAACTCTTTCCTCCTCTAAACGGCCTCGCGGCGGCATCGCAGGGCGACCGGACCACCGTCATCGGCGGTCATAGCGGTCCTCGAAGCGGACGATGTCGTCCTCGCCGAGGTAACTTCCCGACTGCACCTCGATCAGGTGCAGCGGCAGCTTGCCGGGGTTCTCCAGGCGGTGGGTCTCGCCGGCGGGAATGTAGGTCGACTGATTCTCGGTCAGCAGGAAGGTGTCCGCCCCCCGGGTGACCCGTGCCGTTCCGCTGACCACGATCCAGTGTTCGGCGCGGTGGTGGTGCATTTGCAGCGACAGCCGCTCGCCGGGCTGCACCACCAGCCGCTTGACCTGGAACCGCTCGCCGTGGTCGATGCTGCGGTAGCTGCCCCAGGGGCGATGCACGGTGGTGTGCTGGGTATGCTCGATGCGTCCGTCCGCCTTCAGGCGATCCACCAGCGTCTTGATATCCTGTACCGTGCGGCGGTCGGCGACCAGCACCGCGTCGTCGGTCACCACCACCACCGCGTTCTCGACGCCCGAGACCACCGCCAGCCCATGGTCGCAGCGGACATAGGTATCGGTGGCGCCGTGCAGGATGACATCCCCCTGCGTCACGTTGCCGGCGGCATCCTTGGGTGCTGTCTCCCACAGGGCCGACCAGGCGCCCAGATCGCTCCATCCCATCTCAACCGGCACCACGGCGGCGCGGGTGGTGGTTTCCATGATGGCGTAATCGATGGAGTCGGAGGGCGAGGCGGCGAAGGCGGCGGCGTCCAGCCGGCAGAAGGTGAGATCGCGCCGGCTCTCCGCCAGGGCGGCACGGCAGGCGGCGACAATGGCCGGACGGGTCCGCTCCAACTCATCCAGATAGGCGCTGGCCGAGAACAGGAAGATGCCGCCGTTCCAATGGTACGCCCCATCGGCCAGATAAGCGGCGGCGGTGGCGGCGTCCGGCTTTTCGACGAACCGCTCCACCGCCCGCACCCCGCCGCAACCGGACCAGGCAGTGCCGGCCTTGACGTAGCCGTAGCCGGTTTCCGGCCGATGCGGCGCGATGCCGAAGGTCACCAGCGCGCCCCGCGCGGCGGCGGCGGCGGCCCGCTCGACCGCCACCAGGAAAGCGCCGGTGTCGGCGATCAGATGATCGGACGGCATCACCAGCATGAGCCCGTCGCCCTGGTGGGCGATCAGATGCAGCGCCGCGATGGCGACCGCCGGGGCGGTATTGCGGCCGACCGGCTCCAGGAAAATGTCGTCCGGCTGGCACGCCGCCGCCCGCAGCTGCTCGGCGACGATGAAGCGGTGCTCCTCGTTGCAGATCACCAGCGGCGGCGCGAATCGCTCCCCCGCCACCCGCAGCGCCGTCTGCTGGATCATCGTCAGGTCGCCCGCCAGCGGCAGGAACTGCTTGGGATAGCCGGCGCGCGACAGCGGCCACAGCCGGCTTCCCGTCCCCCCGGACAGAATCACCGGCGTGATCCGCCCTCCCTCCGACGTCGCCGTCCCCATTTCGCTTTCCCCCTTGCCTGACGCCATCCCGCCTACTCCCCGGCGCCGTCGCCGAGAACGGCGGCATAGGCGGCACCGACCACGGCCGGCGCATAGGTCGCCGTCACCAGGGTGCGGGCGGTGGCGGTCAGACGGTCCCGCAAGGCGCCGTCGGCGGCCATGCGCCGCATCCAGTCGGCGGCGTGATCGACATCGGGCTCGGCCCAGGTGAGCCCGGCCCCAAACGGATACTCACCCTCGGCCAGCACCCGCGGGCGGTGATCCACCACCCCGGCGGTGCCGGGCAGGGTGAAGTCCAGATTGCCGGAATGGCCGGTGGCGATGACCGGCTTGCCGAGCATCATCGCCTCCACCATGCCGCGCCCGAACCCCTCGCTGCGATGCAGCGACACGAAGCAGTCGCAGGCCCGATAAAGGTCGAGCACGCCGCCCCGGTCCAGGGTGCCGCCGATGACGATGATCCGGCCGTCGGTCCTGGCCTCGGCCAGCAGGGCGCGCCACGCGGGGTTCTCGTCGGTGGCGCGCATGGCTTTCACCACCAGCCCCACCGGCTCGTCGCCTCGGGGAAAGGCCCGGCGGAACGCCGCCACGCAGGCCTGCGGGTTCTTGCGGGCCAGGCTCGACAGGACATCGAAGGCGAAGACGAACAGGAACCGATCCTCGGGCAACCCGAAATCCCGCCGCGTCAGCCCCGCCGTGGGATCGACCGTCACCGCCATCGGCATGTGACGCACCGGTTTGGGGCAGGACCGGGCGAAGGCCTCATAGGTGAAGCGGCTCGACGCCCAGACCTCATCGACCAGACGATAGGCGTGGTGCCAGTCCGCCGGCCACTCCGGCAATTCCCACGGCCAATAGCCGATGCAGCGCCGGCCATCGAACAGGGTCGAGCCATGCACGGCGGCGAGTCGCGCCGTCTCGATGCCGGTGGTGCA
This sequence comes from Pseudomonadota bacterium, assembly GCA_023396465.1. GTDB lineage: Bacteria > Pseudomonadota > Alphaproteobacteria > Rhodospirillales > Rhodospirillaceae > Caenispirillum. Next base: position 15,295 of record JAEWWF010000365.1, on the reverse strand, counting down.
GAAGACGTTGACGGCATGGGGCAGCGCGTCGGACACATGCGCCAGAATGCTGTCGTCGCCCTGGCAGACCTCGCGCCCCGGTTCGATGTTGTAGACCGAAAACGGGATGCCGGCCGCCTCGCAGGCCAGGGCCGCCATGCGCACGTCCTCGCCGATGCCGAACTGCCCCCTGGCGTAGCCGATCAGATTGACTCCAAACGACAGCGCGGGCGGAACGGGGCGGGGACTTGGCCGAGCCTGCGGACGCTCACCGACAAGCTCCGCCAGCCGCCGCAGCAGCGGAACCGCCGCCTGCCCCTCCTCGCCAGCGGCCCAGCGGCGGAAGTCCTCCCCCGCTGGATCGGGGAAACGCCGTTGCAGCGCCTCGTCCGCCGCCCACAGCAGCCGCAGCACGCGCGGCGTTCGCGGCGCGTCGGGCAACGGCGACAGCAGCGCCGCCGCCTGCTGGCGGCAGATGGCCTGCTCCAGCGCCAGTTCTGCCACCCCATGGGCGAAATACCATGTCAGGAAGCCATCGCGGCCTTGCGGTGTTCCGAGATCGAACGCCTGCCGCACATCGGGACGGCGGCGCCACACCTCGACCATCAGGCGGGTGATGGGCACCAGGCCGGTGTCGGGAAGCCGGGGATCGGGGGTGTTGAGATCGACCCGCTGCGCGTCGGTGAAAAACCGTCCCAGGGCCAACTCGCCAGCGCCGTGAACGAAATACCACCAGACGAATCCGTCCTGCCCCTCGGGCGCGCGCAGGTCGAACGCCTCTTGCAGGTCGGGCCGAAGCGACCACACCACCGTCATGAACCGCGTCAGCGTCGGGCGCACCTGCGGCAGGGACTCGGGGGCCAGCGCCGTCAGCAGATCCTCGGGAACGGTCAGTGTCAGGTCAGCCAGGGCCTTGTATTCCCGCGCCCCGTTGAGAAGCAGCCACCAGCGGAACCGCTCCCGGTCTCCCTCCACCACCGCCTGAAGATCCGGGCGGGTCAGCCATATGGTCGCCTCGATGTCGTCATGACGCAGGGACCCCTCGCCCTCCCCTCGCGGAGCGGGCGGACCGGAGGCGGCAGCGCCGGCGGCATGGATCATCGCGATGGGTCTGCCTTCAACATGATCGGTCGGGTTAAATCGCAGGGTGTCATCGCATCTCTTTTAGTGCCCTCAGCGTAGCGAACGCCAGCCCCATCCGAAAGTATCTCTCAGGCACTTCCCTCAGTCCGGCCCTGTCGGCACGGGGACAACCGCCCCCAGCGGAAGTACTTACCCTTACTTAAATCAAGCCAAAATGGCCCGGCGGACTTATAATTTTGATTTGACGGGCGCCCGCGCTTTCCCCCTAAATGCAATACTGTAAAGGCGTACGCCCGAAGGGGATCGGGGCGCCAGCCTATAAGGAAATGGACCATGGCCACCGTACCGGGCGGACTTTTCGACACGAGCACGTCGATCTCGCAGATCACCAAGGATGTGATCAGCGCGATCCTGACTCAGCAGTCGATCGCTGAGTCCAGCATCACACAGGTTTCCATCACCAGCCCGACGCAGACCGTCACGCTGACGGACACCACCAACTCTGTCTTTATCGACGGGTCGGCCGGGTCGCAGGTCACGGTCACCGGCAGCAATTTCAACGATCTGGTGGTCGTCGGCGGAGGCAGTGCCACGGTAGTCGGTGGCGTCGGCAATGACTCCGTCTTCGGCAACGCCGGCGAGGATTCGATCATCGGTGGCGAGGGCAACGACCTCGTGTACGGCGGCACCGGCAACGACATCGTCGGCGGCGGCCTGGGGGATGACATCCTCTACGGCAACGAGGGCAATGACTCGGTCTGGAGCACCACCGGCGACGACATTCTTTACGGCGGCCAGGGCGACGACACCGTGACCGGCGGCGTGGACAACGACGTCCTGTGGGGCAACCGCGACAACGACGTGCTCTACGGCAACCAGGGCAGCGACGTGCTCTACGGCAACGAGGGCAACGACGCGCTCTTCGGCGGCCAGGGCGACGATATCCTGTATGGCGGCCAGGGCGACGATACGCTCCACGGCAACGTCGGCAACGACACGCTCCATGGCAACCTGGGCAACGACGTCTACGTCATTTCCGGCACCAGCAGCGGCCAGGATGTCGTCTACTACGGCGCCGGCGACCGCATCGAGATCAGCGCCACCGTCAACGGCCAGAGCTATTCGTCGGTGTCCCAGCTGTCCATCACCGAAAGCAACGGCAATGCCGTCATCTCGCTCGGCGACGGCAACACGCTGACCGTCGTTGGCCTGACCAAGGCGCAGCTTGAGCAGGATCTGACGACCATCGTGTCGCTCATCTGAGCCTTTCCGACGACAGGATGGACGGGTGGCCGTGCCCCCGTCCATCCTGCGACGGACAAGGAACACGGTATGGTCTGATGGTGGGCTGAATGCCAGAACCCCGAACGCGCTCCTGCGCCTCGCCGCTGAGTGAGCAGGGGTTCGCTCTTCTGTTTCCCGGCCACATCCTGGCCTGCCTGGCGCTTTCCCGGAAGCCCGACGCCCCCTTGATCTTGCGGTGCGGTGAACGGTCGCTTGACGGACCGTCACGCTCCCTCCTGCTCCGCACCGCCGCTGGCGGTCTGTGGCTGGTGTTCGGCGTGCCGATCACCGAGACAACATCCGGCCCGCTGCTGATCTCCGAGGGAGACACCCCAATCTCCCGGCTTGCCGTCACGGTCGATCCGGCGGCGACATCCCTCTGTGCGGTGGTCGAGGACCTGCCTCCGGCCGAGAGCGGCCGTCTGCTGGCGTGGCTGCTTGAGTTTGGACAGACCAGCCGCCTGGCACAGTGCCCACCATTCACCGACGCTTGCCTTGCCGCCGCCAGGGCAGGCAGCGACCGGATGCGGGCCGACGCCTGGGGACTGGGCGACTCCCTCGTCTGCCTCACCGCTTTCACCGACCGCCGCCACCGCCTGACCCGCGCCTGGGCCCTGGCGTCCGGCGTCCATCGCCCAGGGCTGTTCCCTCCCGCCCAGGCTGGTCAGGTGGTGGCGCAACTGATCGATGCGGCGCCTCTTGGGCAAGCCGACGGCGACGCGGGCCGCCCCCCGCTCGACCTCCAGGCGGTGCTCATCGAGCGCCCCGGCGACCGTCCGCTGCTCATCGAGCCAAATCCGGGGCGCGACCGCCGTCCGCTCAAGCCATGCCTTGAGGCGGCACCGCAGCCGGCCCGTCTGGCCCTGGCGTCCTACCTCTGGCACTGCCTCTCGCCCTTGCATGGCCGTCCCGGCGTCGCCGATACCCTGCGGGCTCTGGCTGGCCTGCGGGACGCGCCACGGGCGGTCGTCAAGCTCGACAGCCAGCCGGTCGCCGCCGCCCTGCACTGCGTGGTGCCGACCGAGGATGGTCAGGTGTTCGTGCGCGGCACCCTGATCGACCCCGAGACGCGGGTGACCGGCCTGTCCCTGGAGCTGCCCTATCGGGCCCCGGTGGCGCTCGATCTCGCCCTGCGGTTCGACGACCGCGCCGGAGCCACCGCCCTGGGCCATGACGCCGGGTGGAACGGCGCCGGCTTTCTCGCCCGCCTGAGCGACCAGCCCCCCGTTGGCATCGGCGGCGTGACGGCCCGTGGCATCCTGCATCTGCCGGGTGGTGACTCCGTCGCCTGCGTCGCCCCGCGGTCGCCAACGAGCCCCTTCGAGGCGCGCACCGCCGTTCTCGGCGGACTGGCCCCGCACGATCTGCCGCCACAGGCCATGGCCGAGGTGCTGGCGCCAGTGGTCGCCGTGCTGCAACGGCGGGCGCTGGCGACGCCGCGCGTCGCCGACACGGTGGTGATCGGCCGACCGGTCGCGTCCCCCCGCCGCTCCATCGTCATTCCGCTCTACCAGACGCTCGATTTCATCCGCTTTCAGATGGCCGCCTTCGCGGTCGATCCCGATTGGGCCGATAGCGAGATCATTTATGTTCTCGATTCGCCGGAGCAGCGCACCCTTGTCGAGCGCGAACTGCGCGACCGCTGCCGCGTCTTTGGTCTGGCGGTGACGCTGGTGGTGATGACGCGGAACTTCGGCTATGCCCCGGCGGTCAACGCCGGTGTCGCCGCCGGTCGGGCGCCGGGTCTGATCCTGCTCAACTCCGACGTGGTGCCGATCACCAGCGGCTGGATGCGCCGCCTCGACACGGTGGCGGAGGCGGCCGGCGATGCCGGCGCCGTCGGGCCGCGCCTGCTGTTCCACGACGGCAGCCTGCAACACGCCGGTCTCTATTTCGACCGCAGCCTCGACGGTGATTGGCTCAACCGCCATTTCTGGAAAGGCTACCCGGGCGAGTATGCGCCGGCCCTAGCGGTGCGCGCCGTTCCCGCCGTCACCGGCGCCTGCATGCGCATCGACCGCGCCCTCTACGAGCGCGTCGGCGGGCTGACCGAGGATTATGTCATCGGCGACTATGAGGACAGCGACCTCTGCCTTAAGATGATCGCCGCCGGCCGCCGCAACATCCATGCCGGCGACACGGCGCTGTATCACTTCGAGCGGTGCTCGATCACCCGCCATGACGGGTACGAACGCACATTGGTCAGCACCTACAACCGCTGGCTCCACATCCAGCGCTGGGACCATGAGATGACGGCGGCGATGGCCCGCTTCGCCCCCGAAACGGACAGTGCCGCATGAGCCGATCCGACACGCAGCCCCGCCGCTCCCCCCTCCGGAGCATCGCCCTGCGGCTGGTGCCCGGCCTTCTGGTGGGCATCGGCGCGAGCCTTCTCGTGACCCTGCTGCAACTGGCGGTGCCGGTCTATTCGCTTCAGGTGTTCACCCGCGTTCTCACCAGCCGCAGTATCGAGACCCTGGTGCTGCTGACGGTCATCGTCATCGGCGCCATCATCGCCTACCGCCTGCTGTCGGGGCTGCGGCAGATGCTCCACCTGCGGCTCGGCGAGTGGTTCGGCATCCGGCTCAACCAGGACATCCTGGCGGTGCTGGTGCGCAAGACCCTGGGCAATCAGGCCGATGCCGGCATGGCGCTGAAGGATGTGTCCGATCTGACGACTTTCGTGTCGGGCCGATCGTTCACCACTCTGTTCGATTTCCTGTGGTCGCCGCTGTTCCTGATCGTCCTGGCCATCCTGCATCCGCTCTTCGCGCTGGTGGCGGCGGTCGGTGCCCTGCTCATGGTCGCCCTCGGGGTATTGAACGAGGTGATCATCCACCGCGCCCAGCAGGACTCGACCGAACGGGGCGTCAGGGCCAACGGTCGGCTGACCGCCGCCCTGCGCAACGCCGAGGCCATCGAGGCCATGGGCATGCTGTCGGCGCTGGCCAGCCGCTGGCAGCGCGAGAGCGGCGAGGCCCGCCAGACCCATCTCGCCGTCATGCGGCGGTCCATCGCCATCAATACCGCCTCCACCGCCGTGCGGCTGATCGTGCAGATCGCCCTGATCGCCACGGCCGCCTATCTCGTCATCCGCCAGGAGGTGACGCCCGGCGCCCTCATGGCGGTGATGATCCTGTCCAACAACATGCTGGCGCCGTTCGGTGCCCTCATCGACGGCTGGAGCCAGTGGGTGACGGCCTTCGGGGCCTACCGCCGCCTTGACCGCATGCTGTCCGACGAGGTGCGGCGCTCCACCATGGCGCTGCCGACGCCCGAGGGCGGCGTGGTGGTGGACCGGCTGGTGTTCGTGCCGCCCGGCACCTCGCGGGCGGTGCTGCAAGGCATCACCTTTTCGGTCGAGGAGGGCGAATCGGTCTGCGTTCTCGGCCCTTCGGCCTCGGGCAAGTCCACGCTCATGCGACTGCTGGTCGGCGTCTGGGCCCCGACCGCCGGCAGCGTCCGACTCGGCGGTCATGACGTCCACACCTGGAGCCGCGATGATTTCGGCCGTCATGTCGGCTATCTGCCGCAGGACGTGGAGCTGTTCGCCGGCACGGTGCGCGAGAACATCGCCCGCATGCAGGCCGGCGACCCCTCCGCCGTCGTCGCCGCCGCCAAGGCGGCCGGCATCCATGGCCTGATCGGCACCCTGCCCAACGGCTATGACACCGATATCGGCCCCGGCGGCCATCCGCTCACCGGCGGCCAGCGGCAGCGCATCGGACTGGCGCGGGCGCTCTACGGCCGCCCCCGCCTGCTGGTGCTCGACGAGCCCGACGCCAGCCTCGACAGCGACGGACTGGCCGCCTTGCGCGATGCCATCGTCGCCGCCCGCAACGACGGCGCCGTCGTCTTCGTCGTCACCCATCGCAACATGCTGCTGAGTGTCTTCGACAAGGCCCTGGTCCTGAAGGAAGGGCGTGTCGCCCACTTCGGCGACCGCACCACCGTCATCCGGCCGGTGGAGGCCCTCACCGCCGCCACGCCGAGCGGCGCCATCGCCGGATCGACCCCGCCCGCCCTGGAGCACGGCCATGGCTGAGCACGCCCTTCCCGCCCCCACGGCCGGCCAGGCGCCGCGCCCGCTGCCGGACCATCCCTCCATCGGCCGCGTCACCCTGGCCATGGTCCTGGTGGCCAGCCTGAGCCTGGGCGCCTTCCTGGTGTGGGCCGCCACCGCCGGTCTGGCGTCGGCGGTCGGCGCCCCCGGTTTCGTCAGCGTGGAGAGCCACCGCAAGACCGTGCAGCACCTGGAAGGCGGCATCGTCGCCGAGATCGCCGTCCGCAACGGCGCCATCGTTCGCGCCGGCGACCCGCTGATCGTGCTGGAGAACATCCGGCCGCGCGCCGACCTGTCCATCCTCAACGCCAACCAGGTCCGGCTGTGGGCGACGCGCACCCGCCTGGAAGCCGAGTTGAATGACGCCGAGGCGTTGAACTTCCCCTCCGATCTGCTCGCCGCCGCGACGACCGAGGAAGCCCGCCAACTCCTCCGCAACGAGGAGGCGGCCTTCGCGGCCCGGCGAGCGGAAACGCAGAACCGCATCGCCATCCTGGAAAAGCGCATCGGCGAGTACGACGAACAGGCGGCGGCCGCCGCCGCCCAACAGACCGCGGTCGCCGAGCAGCGCCGCTTCATCCTTGAGGAACTGGCCGGCACGCGGGAGCTTTACTCCAAGGGCTACGCCGCCAAGACCAAGGTGCTGGCTCTGGAGCGGGCGGCGGCAGGCTTGCAGGGCGAGGAAGGAGCCTGGGCCGCGCGGGTGTCCGAGACCCGTGAAGCCATCGGCAAGACCCGTCTTGAAATCCTCGATCTGCGCAATGCCCGCCAGACCGCCGCGGCGGAGGAACTGCGGCTCATTCAGGCCGAGCTGGACAAGGTGGTGGAGCAACTGGCCGCCACCCGCGACGTGCTGGGCCGCACCGTCATCCGGGCGCCGGAGGACGGCATTGTCCAGAACCTGCGGGTTCACACCATCGGCGGCGTCCTGCCGCCGGGCGGTGAAGTCATGGATCTGGTGCCGCAGAACGACCGGTTGCTCATGGATGTGAAGGTGCGGCCGGAAGACATCGACGTCGTCCACGTCGGACAGCATGCCGAGACCTATCTCCTCCCCTACGAGGCCCGCCGCGTGCCACCGGTCAAGGGCACGGTGAGTTACGTCTCGGCCGACGCCCTGGTGGACGAGGCGACCGGCTATCCCTATTACGCCGCCCGCGTCGAGGTGGACCCCGACGCCCTGAACGACCTCGGCCCTTCCGTTGTCCTGCATCCCGGCATGCCGGTGACCGCCATGATCATCCTCGGCGACCGCACCGTGCTGGATTACTTTCTGTCGCCCTTCTGGCGGCTGGCGGAATTCGGCATGCGGGAAGAATGACGTGAAAGTTCTGATCGTCAGTCACAACGACCCCCGGCTTCACCCCGGCGGCACCGAGATCTTCGCCCACGGCCTGTTCCGCGCCTTCAACGCCGGGACCGGGGCGGAGGCATGGTTCCTGGCCGGGGTCAACGCCCTCCACCGCCAGCGACGGCCCGGCACGGCCTTGCAGGCGCTACCGGGCGCGGGCCCGCGCGAGTTCCTGTTGTGGTGCGGACATTATGACATGCTCTGCCACAGCCAGGTGGACGGCCTGGGCGTGTTCCCGGAATTCGAGGAGCTGCTGCGCGACCTGCGGCCCGACGTGGTTCACTTTCATCATTTCCTGCTGATCGGGCTGGAGGCATTCCGGGTGGTGCGGCGGGTGCTGCCCGAGGCCCGCATCGTGCTGACGGTGCATGACTATCATCTGCTGTGCCCCAACGACGGCCTGCTCGCCACCCCCGATGGCGACCTGTGCGCCGGCCCGTCCCCCGATGCCTGCCCCCGCTGCCGGCCGGAGCTCACCCCCATCGCCATCGTCCTGAAGGACCGTTACGCCAAGACGCTGCTGTCCTGCGTCGATACCCTCATCGCCCCCAGCCGCTTCCTGGCGCGGCAGCTTGTCGACTGGGGTGTTGATCCGGGGCGGATCGTGCATCTGCCCAACGGCCATGACCTCGACCCGGCGACGGCGGCACCGGCGCGTCCGCTGCCGCCCGACGGCAAACGGTCGTCCTTCGCCGTGTTCGGCAACCAGAACCGCCACAAGGGAACGCTGGTGGCGTTGGACGCCGCCCGGCGGCTGGTGGCCGCGGGACGACGTGATTTCACCCTTCACCTGCACGGCTCCCCCGTGTTCCAGGACGATGATTTCAAGCAGGCCCTGACGGCGGCGCTGGAGCCGCTGGCCGGCATCGTCATCGCCCATGGCCGCTACACCGCCGCCGATCTGTCCCGCCGCATGGCGACGGCGGATTGGGTCATCGTGCCGTCGCGCTGGTACGAGAACGCGCCTTTGACCATTCAGGAAGCCTTCCACCACGGCCGCCCGGTGCTATGCAGCGACATCGGCGGCATGGCGGAAGCCGTCCGCGCCGATCATGACGGGCTGCATTTCACCGCCGGCGATCCCGCCGCCCTGGCGGAGGCGATGGTTCGCGCCATGGATACCCCCGGCCTGTGGGACACCCTGCGCGACCAGCGGCCGGCGGTGCGCGCCATGTCCGCCTGCGCCGCCGAGCATCTGGCGCTCTATGACGCCCTCGGCGCCGCCAGCCGCCAGGACGCGCCGCCGGTGGGAGCGCCAGCGTGACCCCGGACCTCGACCTGCTACGCGCTCGGCTGTCCCTGCCGCTGCCGCCGCCCGACCTGCACAACGTGGGCGACGGCGATTTCGACGCCATCGGCTGGGAGTTCCTCGGCCACCTCCTCACCTTCGCCGGCCTGCGCCCCGGCGACACCGTGCTCGACATCGGATGCGGCGTCGGCCGGCTGGCCCGCCCGCTGTCGGTGTTCCTGGACCCCGGCGGCCGCTATCACGGCTTCGACATCTCCCGCCCCGCCATCGACTGGTGCCGGCGGACGATCACCGCGCATCATCCGGCCCTCACCTTTTCCCACCATGATCTGCGGCATCCGCTCTACAATCCGCTCGGCACCCTCGACCCGGCCACGGCGGCGTTTCCCATGGCCGACGGCACGGTGGACGTCGCCTGCGCCATTTCCGTTTTCACCCACTTGCCGCCGCCGGTCATCGCCACCTATCTGGCGGAAGCCGCGCGGGTGCTGAAGCCCGGCGGGCGGCTGTTCTGCACCGCCTTTCTGCTGGACGCCGACAGCCGCGCCGCCCTGACGGCGGGGGGCTGCCGCATTCCCTTCGACGGCTCCGACCCCGCCCCGTGGCAGGAAGGCTACCCCGACCATCCCGGGGCCGCCGTTGCCGTCGATCGCGATTGGCTGCATGCTCGGGCGGAGGCCGTTGGCCTCGTTCTCGGCCCCCGCCAGGGACCGGGGGACTGGTCGGGCCGGCGGCCCGGCGTCAGCTTCCAGGATATTTGCGTCTTCGAGCGGAGGACCGCATGACCGCCGACCTGCTGCCCCGCCCGACCCCGCCGGAGGCCCCGGCCCCGGATCCGCTCCCCACCGCCACTGTCGGCTGCATCGATGCCGTCACCGATGACATCATTTTTGGCTGGGCCTGGTGTCCCGCCGACCCCGATCATCGGGTGGAGTTGGAGATCGTCGCCGGCACCGCCGTGCTGGCGACGGTGACGGCGGACCAGCAACGCGACGATCTGGCCGCCAACGGCGTCGGGGACGGCCGCCATGCCTTCACCTTCCATTACCGCAACGGCCCCGTCACCCAGGACGGGCTGTCCGTGCGGGTGAAGGCGACGGGACAAGCCTTGCCCCTGGTGGCCCAGGCCGCCGATGCCTCCCGCGCCGCCACCATCGACCACGCGTTGGCGGCGCAACGGGAGGAAATGGCCCGCCTGGCCCAGGCGCTCGACCGGCATCAGGACACCGTGATCCGCCTTGCCGCCCGCCTGTCCGCCGTGGAGGCCAACGCCACCGCCGCCGAAGGCTTCCTGCTGCGCTTCGACGAAACCCTGAAGGCCCTGCCGGCCCCGAACCGCCGCTCCCGCCACAAGGGACCGAAGCCGGCGACGGTGATCGCCTTGTCCGTTGCCGCCGGATTCGCGGGCGGGCTGGCGGCGGGCCTGCTCGCCGCGTTCCTGTAAGGCGCCCCCATGCTTCCCGCCCCCGCCTCGCGCGCGGCCGCCGCCGATGCCCACACGGCCCCGACCGTCACCATCATCACCCCCTCCTACAACCAGGCCGCCTTTCTGCCGGCGACCCTGGCCAGCATCGCCGCGCAAACCTATCCGACCATCGAGCATCTGGTGCGGGATGGCGGCTCGACCGATGGCAGCGCCGATATCCTGGCCCGGTTCCAGCCGGCGCCCGCCCATCGCTTCCACTGGCGCTCGGAGCCCGACGGCGGCCAGGCGGCGGCCATCAACGCGGCCATCGGGGACGCGCGCGGGTCGATCATCGCCTGGGTGAACTCCGACGATCTGCTGATGCCCGACGCGGTGGCCCGCGCCGTCGCCCACTTCCAGGCCATCCCCAACCACCTGATGGTCTATGGCCGTGCCCGCTGGGTGGATGCCGATGGCAACCCCCTTGACTGGTATCCCACCCAGCCGCCGGACGGACCGCTGGACCGCTTCCGCGATGGCTGTTTCCTCTGCCAGCCGACCGTCTTCCTGCGCCGCGAGGTCTTCGCCGCCGTGGGCCTGCTCGACGCCTCCCTCTATGCCTCGCACGATTTCGACCTGTGGATCCGGCTCTTCAAGGCGGCCCCTGGGCGCATCGGCTTCCTCGACGCCGACCTGGCCCGCTCCCGCCTGCACACGGCGACCAAGACGCTCGCCGCCTGGGACCGCGCCGCCATCGAGTCGATGCGGGTCATCCGGCGGCATTTCGGCGACGTGCCGCCGCACTGGCTGCTGACCGCCGCCACGGACTGCATGGAGCGCCACCCCATGGACACCGGCGCCACCGGGCGCGGCCGGGCCCTGCGCCTGTTGCGTCAGGCCCTGCCCCTGCTGACGCCGGAGGCGGTGGACGCGGTGAAGCGCCATCTGCGCGCCGACCGCCGCTTCACCGCCGCCGGCCCCGGCGTCGCCGTCGCCGTCTCGCCCGACGGCTGGGCCGGACGCCGCACCGCCATCCGGGTGCGCCGCGACGGCGCCCGGACGCTGATCCTGCACGGCCGCCACGCACATCCAAATGGCGCCCCGGAACGGCTGTCGCTGTGGGCCGGACGGACACCCCTCGCCAGCCTGTCCCTGGAGCGCAACGGCCCCTTCACCTGGCGCATTCCCCTGCCGCCCACCCTCGCGCCGGGATCGCTGGAGCGGTTCGACCTGGTGGCGGACACCGCCTTCGTGCCGGCGGCCCTGGAAGAAGGCTCCACCGACCAGCGGGCGCTGTCGGTGCTGATCGATACGGCGGCGCTGGCATGAGCGGAGGCGGACGATGATCCTCTGGCTGGCGTCCTATCCCCGCTCCGGCAATACCCTGACCCGGACCCTGCTGAACCGGGTGTTCGGGCTGGAAACCTATTCCGAGTACAATGACCGTTTCGACATCGGCGCCCGCGCCGACGTCAGCGCCAGTGTCGGGCATCGCCCCTACCAAGGGTCCTGGGACGAGGTGTTCCCCCAACTGGTGGCCGATCCGAGCCTCCACGTCGTCAAGACCCACCATCCCCCCAAGGACGATCATCCGGCCATCTACATCGTCCGTGATGGCCGTTCCGCCATCCGGTCCTTCTGGCATTTTATCCACAACCACCCCGTGACGGCGACTCGCCGCAGCATGCGCCAACTCGTGACCGGCGCCACCTTTGGCGGCGACTGGAGCGGCCACCTGCGCGCCTGGGCGCCGCTGGAGCGGCCCAACACCCTGTTCCTGCGCTACGAGGATCTCGTCGCGACGCCGGAGCGGGTGATCCCCCTGCTCGGCCGCTTTCTCGGCCTGTCGCCCATCGCTCGCTGGAAGAACCCGCTGGAGAGCCAGCGCGCCTTGCTGCCGTCCTTCTTCCGCCACGGGTCCGACGCCGCCAACATCGCCGAATGGACGCCGCGCGACCTTGGGCTGTTCTGGGACCGCCACGGCGATTGGATGCGGCGGCTGGGCTACGGAACCCGCTTCGACCCCGCCGACGCCCGGCGCCCCCTGTGGCGTCCGCAGTCGCGCCTCGTCAACCCCACCGTCTGGCAGGACGGGCGCCTCCCCCTTGGCCCCGAGCCACGGGTCGGCATCACCGTGGACGGCGTTCACGGCTATCAACTGCACCAGGACCAGCCGTGCCGATGGACCGGGGCGCGGATGCGCCTGACCGCCCTGCTGCCCCCTGGCGCCCCGCCGGCGGCGCTGGACATCACGCTCTGGGGCTACGGCGCCGAGGCGACACCCGTCACCCTGCGCGTCAACGGCGCGACGGTGTTCGAGGGCCCGCGCTCGGCGCTGCGGGCCGCACGCCTGCCGCTGGCCGGCGTGCCGTGGCGCGGCCGGGAGTTGGTGTTGGAGACCGAAACCATCCCGTTCTCCACCGACCTCGATAGCCGCCCGCTCGGCCTCTGCCTGCGCGATCTGGCCCTGGTGGCGCCGTCCGTCACCGACGATCGAGAGCCGCCAAGCCCGCCGGACTGATCTTGCCCCACCGGCGCAGCACCTCCAGGCACCGGAAGTCCGCTGCCAGCAAACGCCGCAGGTTGGCACGGGCGGCGGGGGAAAGATGAAGTTCCGCCGCCGTGCTGGTGTGACGGTTGCGGTTCACCATGATATCCGTGCGGACGCCGAACACCGCCAGCAGATCGGCCTCCAGGCTTTCCTGCATCACCACCCCGGCGATCTGCTGCGGCCCGACGGCAGCCAACAGATCGCCGAGGTAAAAGTCGATGTCTTCTTTCAAGTGATGGATGCGCCGGGCCTGCGCGTGAACCTCCGGCACCGCCGCGCCCTTGGCGTCATACAGTTGCTCGGCGAGGGCGTTGAGGGTTCCGTGGGTGGCGAGAACGCCGTGCTCGCCCTCGAAGCGGTGCTTCTGCCGTTCCTCGGCCACCACCAGCTTGTAACGTCAGTTGAACGCCGATACCGCCCGGTCGATGGGGTGGCGCGCCACGATGTAGTAGCGCCGGTCCGGCCTGATCGGCGGCTTGGTGATGTGGACGATCTCGTCGATCACCACCGCACTGGCCCGGATCGCCTGCCGGCAGGTCGATCCCCCGGATTTGCCAATATGAATCAGAATGTTGCTCATCGGGCCGCGGTCATTGAACACTGAAACAGCGACAGATATACAGGACTCAAGCCTCTTCGGCAGCCCATGAACCACGGCCAGGGCGCCAACCACCGCCCCTGCCTCTGGACGAGACCGGCCGACCGTGCCCAACCTGAGCCTCAACGGCACCCATTTCTTCGGCGCGCCCAAGAACGCCGGCACCACCGTGCGCATGTGGCTGAAGCATTACGAGGGCGATCTGCCGGATTTCTCCGCCCGCACCGATTATTACACCCTGCGCGCGGTCGGCATGCCCAGGCTGTGGCACGACAACCTGATCCACGCCCCCCGCTTCTTCACCCCGGCGACCGAGCCGGGCCTGACCTGGTGCATCACGCGTGACCCGGTGGAGCGGTTCATCAGCGCCTATACCGACAAGGTCATCCACGAGCGCCTCGTCGACTGGTCGGTGGACGCCTGCCTGACCATGCTGGACAGCGGCGAGATGGAGGCCGTCGCCCGCTCGACCGCGCCCGCCAGTCTGGCGGCCTGCCACTTCCTGCCCCAATATTTTTGGCTGGGGCAGGATCGCGGCCTTTATGACCATGTGTTTCCCCTGACCGACATGCCACGGGTGCGCACCTTCTGCGAGGAGCAGGTCTTCCGCATGCCGCTCCCCCCCTGCACGCCCGCGATCAATCCCGGTCGGGCCACGGGAAGATCCGGCTGACGACCGAACAGGCCCGCCGGGCCGAGCGCGCCTTCCAGGCCGACTATGCCATGGGCTGGCGCTGATGCCGTCGCCGCTGATCGTCACCTTCGTCACCGAGGACTACATCGCCGTCACCGCCAACTGGCTGCGGGCGATGGATGCCTTGCGACTCGACGCCCCGATCCGCGTCATCACCCTGGACGACGCCAGCCGCAGCGCCTTTCCCGCCGCGCGGACCCTGCACGCCCCGCTGTCCGCGAGCGATCTGGGTGCCCTTTGGGTCCACCGGGTGGCGGTGATCCGCGCCCTGCTGGCCGAGGGGCATGACGTCATCCATTCGGACTCCGATGCCCTATGGGTGGGCGACCCGCTGCCGCTGATCGCCGCCTGCGATGCCGACATGGTGTTCTCGCAAGGAACCGTCTGGCCGCCGGACGTGCATGCCCGGCATGGTCTGGTGCTGTGCTGCGGCCTGTTCCGGCTGCGGACGACGCCGGCGGTGGCGGATTTCATGGCCACCGTCGAGTCGCGCCTCGCCCTCGACAGGGACGATCAGGTCAGCCTCAACCGCCTGCTCGACGAAGCGGGCCTGCGCTGGACCCTGCGGGAGCCGTACCGCATCCCCTTCCGCGACACCGAGATCGTCGCCTCGCGGGAGATCATCCAGGCGGCGGCGGGGGACCACCCTTCGGTGGCGGTCCTGCCGCACCACCTGTTTCCGCGCCTGGTGGAGCGGCTCGACCCCGACGTCCTGGTCGCCCACCCGCTGTGCGGCAAGACCAGGACGGAGAAACAGGCCACGCTGTCCACCCTCGGCCTGTGGCGGTAAGGTCAGTCATCCGCTGGGGTGAGACGGCTGTCTCATGGGAAAGTGGGGGAGGAGCATATCGCCCCGCGCCGCATGACCCGCCGACCAACTTCCGACTCGACGGTCAGGGGGCTTCGGCGGCGGTCAGGAAGGCGCCGATGTCGCCGTTGAGCAACAGGGGGATGAAGCGGCGCACGGTGTCATCCGGCCAGTCCCACCAGCGCAGGGCCAGCAGGCGGGCTACCTGTTCGGGAGGGAAACGGCTGCCG
>JAEWWF010000311.1 GCA_023396465.1 Pseudomonadota bacterium | reverse complement strand
CTGAAGGGGCTGGAGGCCTACGGCTGGCAGCCGGTGGAGGAGAACGGCGCCGTCATCGCCATGACCCGCGACGACGGCGGCTCCATCTCGCTGGAGCCGGGCGGCCAGCTGGAACTGTCGGGGGCGCCGCTGGAAACCGTCCACCAGACCTGCACCGAGGTGACCACCCACCGCAAGCAGGTGCGCGAGGTGGCGGAAAAGCTCGGAGTCGGCCTCATCGGCCTGGGATTCGCGCCGACCTGGCGGCGCGAGGACATGCACTGGATGCCCAAGGGCCGCTACGCCATCATGCGCGAGTACATGCCCAAGGTCGGCACCATGGGGCTCGACATGATGCTGCGCACCTGCACCGTGCAGGTGAACATGGATTATGCCTCCGAAGCCGACATGGTGAAAAAATTCCGCGTCGCCACCGCGCTGCAACCGCTGGCGACGGCGCTGTGGGCCAATTCTCCGTTCAAGGAAGGGCGTCTGAACGGTTACCGCAGCTATCGCGCCCACGTCTGGACCGACACCGACAACAACCGCTCCGGCCTGCCCGAGTTCGCCTTCGAGGACGGCTTCGGCTTCGAGCGTTACGTCGACTATCTGCTCGACGTGCCCATGTACTTCGTCGCCCGTGCCGGCGGCTATATCAACGTCGCCGGCCGCTCGTTCCGCGACTTCCTGGAGGGCAAGCTGCCGGAACTGCCGGGCGAGACACCCACTCTCGGCGACTGGGCCGACCATGCCTCCACCGCCTTCCCCGACGTGCGCCTGAAGAAATACATGGAGATGCGCGGCTCCGATGGTGGTCCGTGGAACCGCCTGTGCGCCCTGCCGGCCTTCTGGGGCGGCCTGCTCTATGATGACGACGCCCTGGACGAAGCCTGGCATCTGGTAAAGGACTGGACGCCGGAAGAGCGTCGCGCCCTGCATGCGCAGGTACCGGTGACCGCCTTGAAGACCCCCTTCCGGGACGGCACGGTGCGGGATCTGGCGCTGGAAGCCCTGCGCATCGCCCGTGCCGGTCTTGGTCGCCGGGCCCGGTTGTCGGCGGATGGCATGGATGAAAGCGGTTTCCTGGAGCCGTTGCAGCGCATCGCCGATACCGGCATGACCCCTGCCGACGAACTGATCGAGGCTTTCGAGACGCGCTGGAACGGTAACCTCGAACCGCTGTGGGCAGCTTACGCATACTAATGGCACATCCTTGACGCGAAAGGCGAACTGTCCTTTCTCTTCTGCGCGCAGTGCATGGCGGGCCGCTGCGGCTAGCCCTGGAATCCCCCATACCAAATGGTATAAATTGGCCTGAACGCCCCTCCTTCAGATGTAGGAACTCTGCATCAGGTCGGGTCGATTGATTTCCCCGGGGGGAAGAAAGGCCACAGCATGCTCTCCAGCCTTCGTATCCGGACGCGCCTTTACGCCGGGTTCTTTGCCGTGCTCACCTTGCTGGCTGTGGTGGCGGCGGCATCGATCTGGGTGTTCGGGACGGTCAGCGGATCCTTCGAGCGGTTCGCCGTGACCGCCCAGGGCGCGGTGTCGAGCGTGCAACTGGACCGCGTCACGGCGCTGTTCGACCGTCGCGTCGCCGATTACCTGCGCGATCCGACCGACGAGGCGTTCCGGGATGTGACCGACAGCCGGGCCGAAGTGGCGGCGGCCATCGCCGACTTCCAGGCCGCCGCGGTCACCCCGGAAGCGGCCGCCCACGCGGAGGCCATAGCCGGCGCCTTCAAGGCTTATCTGGCCACCCTCGATCCCGCCATGCGGCTGGTGACGCAGCGGGTCGACATTTCCACCGGAGTGCTGGGTTCGACCGCCGCCGCGCTGGTGGAAGAAGCCCGCCTGCACGCCGCCGACTCCAGCGACCTCGGTCAGGCGGAGGATGTGGAAACCGCTGGCACCCTGGTGCAGCACACCCTGCAAGCGCAAATGGCGGTCACCGCCTATCTGCTGAAGCCGGGCGACGACAGTTTCGCCCTGATCTGGGAGGAGCTGTTCAAGGTCGACGAGGCCATTGCCGCCTTGCCGGAAGCCGAAACGGCGACCGTTCTTTACGAGAAATACCTGGAGGGCGTGAACGAACTGTCTGGCGTCATCGGCGAATTGCAGGCCGCCCAGGAACAGCTGGAGCGCCAGGGCCGCGTCATTTCCGAGCGGACGGAGCAGGTGAAGCTGGCGGCGCTGGCGGCGGAGACGGCGATCAAGCAGGAAACCGACCGTCGTCTCGGTGCCGCCAATTCGTGGGTGATCGGCCTCACGGTGGTCAGTCTGTTGCTGGGGGCCGCCGCCGCCTTCTTCATCGGCCGTTCCATCGCCCAGCCGGTAACGGCCATGACGGCGGCCATGCGGCGTCTCGCCGCCGGGGAATTGACCGTCGAAGTCCCCGCCGAGCGCAACAAGGACGAGATCGGCGAGATGGCCGCCGCCGTCCGGGTGTTCCGCGACAACGCCCGCGAGGTCGAGCGATTGCAGGTCGAGCAGGCCGAGAATCGCCGCCGTGAGGAGGAAAAGCGTCGTCAGGCCATGCTCGGCATGGCCGACGAACTGGAGAACAGTGTGGCCGGCGCCATCGGCGCCATCACCTCCTCGGCCTCGCAGATGCAGTCAACCGCCGAGGTCATGACCGCCACCGCTCACGACACCAATCGCCAGGCGGCGACGGTCGCCACCGCCACCATGCAGGCCACCGCCAATGTGGAAACGGTGGCGGCGGCGGCGGAGGAACTGTCGGCCTCCATCCTGGAAATCAGCCGGCAGGTCACCCAGTCGGCGGCCATCGCCCGCTCG
This sequence comes from Pseudomonadota bacterium, assembly GCA_023396465.1. Taxonomy (GTDB): domain Bacteria; phylum Pseudomonadota; class Alphaproteobacteria; order Rhodospirillales; family Rhodospirillaceae; genus Caenispirillum. Next base: position 2,829 of record JAEWWF010000311.1, on the reverse strand, counting down.
GCGGTGGGGCAGGCGGCGCAGGCCAACGATCAGGTCGCCGGCCTGCTGGAGGCCACCCGGCGCATCGGCGAGGTGGTCAGCATGATCACCGACATCGCCGAGCAGACCAACCTGCTGGCGCTCAATGCCACCATCGAGGCGGCGCGGGCCGGCGAATCGGGCAAGGGGTTCGCCGTCGTCGCCAACGAGGTGAAAAACCTCGCCAACCAGACCGGCCGTGCGACGGAAGAGATCGGACAGCAGATCGCCGCCGTGCAGGGGGCAACGCAAAGCGCCGTCGACGCCATCAAGAGCGTCACCTCGACCATCGACCAGATCAACGAGATCGCCTCGGCCATCGCCTCGGCGGTGGAGGAGCAGGGCGCCGCCACCCAGGAAATCGCCCGCAACACCCAGGAAGCCGCGCGCGGCACCCACGAGGTGTCTTCCACCATCGGCAGCGTCACTCATGCCGCCGGCGAGACCGGTGATGCCGCCGGTCAGGTGCTGCAATCGGCTACCCAGTTGCACGGCCGGGCGGAGGAGTTGCAGGCAGCGGTGAGCCGCTTCCTCCAGCGGGTGCGGGCCGGCTGAGCCCCCACCCGCGGCCGTCTCGCCGGCCTTGACAAGGTGGTGTCGGAGCGGGCTGGATAGTCTTTGGTGCCTACCTCTTTCAGATGGTGCGGCTCATCCGGCCGCCGGCCGGGAGCGGGTCGCGGTGCGGGGAAACATGACGAGACGGGCGGCGCGCGTGCTGATGGTGGAGGATACCCTCTCCATCGCCCGCATGACGGAAGCCTTCCTGGCCCAGGCCGGGTATCAGGTCGACCATGTGGACACCGGTCAGGGCTGTCTCGCGGCCCTGGAGCAAGGTCTGCCCGATGCCGTGCTTTTGGACGTGCGGTTGCCCGATATCTCGGGCCTTGAGGTGTTGGCGCATATTCGCCGTCAGGAACTGCCGGTGGTGGTCATCGTCGCCACCGCTTATGGCTCCATCGGCATGGCGGTGGAGGCCATGCAGGCCGGTGCCGATGACTTCCTGGTCAAGCCCTTCAACGCCGACCGCCTGAAGGTGACCCTCGCCAATGCCCTGGAGCGGCTGGCGCTGAAGACCCAGGTGCAGACGCTGCGGGAAGACTTCGGCCGCGCCACCTTCCATGGTTTCATCGGCTCGTCGCTGGCCATGCAGTCGGTCTACCGCATCATCCAGGCGGCCGGACCGACCGGCGCCACCGTCTTCGTCACCGGCGAGAGCGGAACCGGCAAGGAACTGGCCGCCGAGGCACTGCATAAGCAGAGCCGGCGTGGGAACGGCCCCTTCGTCGCCCTCAATTGCGGCGCCATTCCCCACGGACTGATGGAAAGCGAGGTGTTCGGCCATGTGAAGGGGGCCTTCACCGGCGCCGTGGCGGCCCGCGATGGCGCCGCCCGCCGAGCCGACGGCGGCACCCTGTTCCTGGACGAAATCTGCGAGATGGAACCGGCGCTGCAAACAAAGCTCTTGCGCTTTTTGCAAACCGGTGCCTATATGAGGGTTGGTGGTGAAGTTTTGGAAAAGGTTGATGTGCGCATCGTATGCGCGACCAACCGTGATCCAATGAAAGAGGTCGAGGAAGGCCGCTTCCGGGAAGACCTCTACTACCGCCTCCACGTAATTCCCCTGCATTTGCCGGCGTTGCGTGATCGTGAGGGCGATGTCCTCGAAATCGCGCGTGCGCTGCTTGCCAGGTTCTCGCAACAGGAAGGCAAGGCTTTCCAGGGCTTCACGCCCGAAGCCGAAGACCTGCTGCTGCGCTACCCTTGGCCGGGCAACGTGCGGCAGTTGCAGAATGTGGTCCTCAACGCCGTGGTTTTGAACGACGGGCCTCTGGTGGCAGCCGAGATGCTGCCGCCGCCGGTCAACAGTCGCGGCTCGCTGCCGGGGCAGGTGAACCGGGCAACGCTGCCACCACTGCGGCTGGCCGAGCCGGCGCCCTCCGACATCAAGCCCCTGTGGCAGGTGGAGAAGGACGCCATTGAGGCTGCCATCGACGCCTATGAGGGCAACATTCCCCGTGCCGCGGCCGCGCTGGGGATCTCCGCCTCCACCATTTACCGCAAGAAGGCGGCGTGGGAAGCGGGCGAGGGCGACTCGCTGGGGGCCTGACGGTCCCGGCATCCGCGCCGTAACAAAAGCGTCTCCGGCTGGACCGGCTGACGCGCCATGACTGGGTCTGGACTTGGGTCCACCCCAGTTACCACTTCGGGCCGCCTGCCGAACGGCAGGGGCATCTGCGGCGTTTGTGCCGCATCATCCTGGCCGAAAGGCCTGACTCCAGCCTGTCCATTCGGGAAAGACGTCGTGACGGCTCTTGCCGTAACAGATTTCGACGTCTAACTTTAACAGTACCGTGATGGATGAGCGTGGCGGGTTCAGGCTAACTGCCGGACCATGTTGGCGTCTCCATCCAGGGATGGCTAGACCAACAATAAGAATGAAGGGAACGAGTACATGCAGACCATCGAACATACTGGGGCGTCGCCCCGTCCGTACCATCTTGCCGGCGGCGCTCGCCGCCTCGGCTCCAGCAAGCCGGCCGTATCGCGGCCGCTGCCTGGTGAAGGCATGAATACCGGCACCTCGCTGTCGCCGGAAGACATTCGACGCATCGTCGCCGACATGGTCGGCTGACGCCGAAACCGGGTCATTCCCGACCTGCCACCCGCCGCCTTGGGCTGGAAGCTGCCGCGCCTCGCGCTGGCCGACTTCCCGCCCGCAGGCGGCGTTCGTGTGTCCGGCCTGCTTCTCTCGCCGCCGGGCATGGCATGGTGTGGGGATGGGAAGCTGAAGCGACCCGTCCCGCCGCAGGC
>JAEWWF010000257.1 GCA_023396465.1 Pseudomonadota bacterium | reverse complement strand
GCCATGCGGGGGCGCAAGGTGGCGGTGGTGCTGTCGGGCGGCAATGTCGACCGTGACGTCTACGCCCGCATCCTGGCCGCCGACCTGGCGGCAGCCTGAGGGGCGGCGCGGGCCATCATTCCGCCGCTTGCGTCAGCGGCGGCGGAGGCGCGGTCGGTGGCGGGGCGTCGAAGTCGAAGCTCATCTGCGGGTCGTCCTCGCCACGCGGGTCGAGCACGGCCGCCACCGCGGAGGTGCGCGGCACCACCTGGAACGGCGCCTGTTCCTCCATCGGTACCGGCGGGCGGACGCGCAGGCGCCAGGTGGCGAAAGCGGAGGCGGCGACGCCGGCAACCACCAGGAAGGCGAACAGCGCCAGCGGTCCGGCGAAGTCCATCAACGGTGAGGCGACAATGGGGCCGAGAGTGGCGCCGACCGAATAGGACAGGATCAGCCCGCCGCTGGCCGCCACCAGCTCATGCGGTTGCAGATGGTCGTTGGCGTGGGCGACGGACATCGGATAGAGGGTGAAGGAGATGCCGCCGAACAGGGTCGCGGCGGCCATCACCCACCAGAAGCCAAGGAAACTCGCCCCGATCACCAGCAGCGACGTGACCACCAGGGCCACGTACAGTCCGGCCAGCACCATGCGGCGGTCCAGCAGGTCCGACAGCTTGCCGATGGGATACTGGATGATCAGTCCGCCCAGGATGGTGGCGGACACGAAGGTCGCCGTCTGGGTCACGCTGTAGCCGAGCCCCTGGGTGAACACCGGCGCCAGACCGTAGGAGGCGCCGAACACCACCCCGCCGGCGAAGGTGCCGAACACCCCCATGGGCGAGACCTGCCACAGCCGGCGAAAGCTGAACGAGGTGACGTCGGGCAGGGTCGGCCCCGGCGTCGTCGTCATCGCCACCGGCACCACGGCCACCGACAGCAGGATCGACACCACGATGAACAGCACGAAGCCCGCCTCGTCCGGTACGGTCAGCAGGAACTGGCCGAGGAACTGCGAGAAATAGACGGTGATCATGTAGGCCGACAGCACCTGACCGCGCGTCTCGTTGGTGGCGCGGGCGTTGAGCCAGCTTTCCACGCAGATGAACAGACCGGCCATGGTGAAGCCAGCGATCAGCCGCAGCACGAACCACACCCAGGCATCGGGAAAGAGCGCATGGGCGAGGGCGGCGGCGGAGTAGAGCGAGGCGAAGGCGGTGAAGGCGCGGATGTGTCCGACCCGTCGGATCAGCCGCTCGCTGAATAGGGCGCCGATGGTCAGGCCGCCGAAATAGCCGGCCATGACGAGGCCGACCACCGTCGCCGAAGCACCGGCCTGATCCAGCCGCAGCGACGTGAGGGTGCCCATGAGCCCATTGCCGAGCATCATGAACCCGATGCCGAGCAGTAGCGCGATGATGGGACCGACGATCTGACGCATGACGGGAGAACTTTCGCGGGGCGTGGCGTGTTTGTCAGGAAAGAGCGCGGTGGTGCGGCTCGCCTCGGAGGGATGAGCCGACGCCTTCCCCCACCACACACACCTAGGGAGAGGCTTGCATCATCCGCACTCCGGTTCAACGGAAAGCCGGCCGCGCCCGTTCACGGACGCTTTGCTCCCCGGGCATGGCTGCCATCGAAAAGGAGACTGTTTTGGTCCTGTATTCCCTTGACGAAGCATTCGGCAGGTCTATATAGTGACACTGCCGGATGCTGCAGAGCGGGTCCGGAGCTTATGGTGCGCCAAGCCGATCTTCAGGGCTGCGAGGCGGGCCAGCGGCGGCAAGAGCCGCCGCTGACGCCAATCAATCGGAGGTAGGGCGGGCACCGCGAAATCGCAAGGGAAGATCGGCGGCCGATGCGCCGCCAAGGCTTCCGCTAACCGGCGATCCGGACGCGCCCGAAGGCGGTCCGTGGGTCGCCCGGCCGATGCCGCCGGACAATGGGCGTGGTGCCCATGCCGTGACGGATACGGCCGACATCGCTCTGAAGGAGGATGTTTGATCATGAGACACGACCTGGCCCCTCTGTTCCGCTCCACCGTCGGGTTCGACCGTGCCGCGCGCCTTCTGGATGCTGCGCGCCACCTGGATGCGGGGACCAACTATCCGCCCTATGACATCGAAGCCATCGGCGAGACCGACTATGCGGTCACGCTCGCCGTCGCCGGGTTCGAGACGGATGACCTGACGGTCGAAGTGCGCGATGCCATGCTGGTTGTCGCCGGGCGCAAATCCGGTGCCCCTGCCGGTGACACGGCCGCGCCGGAGGTGAAAATCCTCCACCGTGGTATCGCCACCCGCGATTTCCTGCGCAAGTTCCATCTCGCCGAACACGTCCGCGTCACGGGCGCCCGGCTTGAGAACGGTCTGCTGCGCATCGAGCTTTCGCGCGAACTGCCCAAGGCCAAGGCGCCGGTCACGGTCGCCATCGCGACCACCGTCGCCGCCGCCGCAGAGACTGCGACGTCGGCGGCGGCCTGACCACCGCCGTCGCCACGGCCCCATCCTGTCGCGAAAGCGGGATCTGAAGAACACGAAGGGGAGGATTCCCTATGCCCGAACTGAATGAGATCGACGTCCCCGTGAAGGACATTCCCGTCCTGACGCCGGAGATGAGCTTCAGCTCCTATGTCGAGTCGATCCGCCGTTATCCCGTGCTGGAGCCGCAGGAGGAATACGACCTCGCCATGCGCTTCAAGCACGACGGCGACCAGCAGGCCGCCCACCGCATGGTCAACAGCCACCTGCGGCTGGTGGTGAAGATCGCCTCGCAGTACCGCCGCTACGGTCTGCCCATGGCCGACCTGGTGAGCGAGGGCAACCTCGGTCTGATCCGCGCCGTGCAGAAGTTCGAGCCGGAAAAGGGCTTCCGTCTCGCCACCTATGCCATGTGGTGGATCAAGGCCAGCATCAACGAGTTCGTCCTCAGCCAGTGGTCGCTGGTGAAGATGGGCTCCGACGCGGTCCAGAAGCGGCTGTTCTACAACCTGCGCAAGGTGAAGGCCCAGCTTGGCCTTTATGAGGACAGCGACATGTCGCCCGAGGACGTGGCGCGCATCGCCGAGGAACTCAGCGTCGGCGCCGACCACGTGGTGAACATGAACCGCCGCCTGATGGCGCGGGACGGCTCGCTCAACGCTCCGGTGTCGGGCGAGATCGAGACCGAGCGCATGGACCTGCTGATGGACGAGGCGCCCAACCAGGAAGACACCTATGCGGCGTTCGAGGAACGCACCCTCGGCCGTCAACTCATCAGCGAGGGGCTGGCGGCGCTCAATGACCGTGAGCGCGAGATCATCCAGGCCCGCCGTCTGGTCGACGACCCGATGACACTGGAAGACCTGGGCAAGCGCTATGGCGTGTCGCGCGAGCGCGTGCGCCAGATCGAGAACCGCGCCTTCCAGAAGATGCAGGGCGCCATCAAGGCCGCCGCCGCCCGCCTGAAGGCGCCGATCGCGCAGGGCCTTGACCTGCTGCCCGCGCCTGTGTAAGGTCCGCCTCCAGATCGGGTTCCGGGTACAGCGCCAAGCGCTTGGCCCGGAACCCGAATTTTTCTAGTCGATCAATGTTTGCCTAAGCACTGCGGCTCGCGCGGCGGCGGCATTCTGATCACCCTTTGAAACTGTCACCGGTTTTGGGGAGGGGTCAAAATGAGCCAGCTGTATAGCTGCACTGCGGAGGTCGTTGACGTCCTTCAGCCCATCGATCCGATTCATTGCGTGCGCACGGATGTTCTCCGCGCGACGGCACGCCGGTTCGTGCAGGCTTTTCCCGGCGATGTGCTCTACGCCGTGAAGTGCAACGATCATCCCGTGGTGCTGCAAGCCCTCCATGAGGGCGGTATCCGACACTTCGACACGGCCTCCATCACGGAAATCCGTAACGTGCGGGGCCAGCTGCCCGCCGCCGAGTGTCATTACATGCATCCGATCAAGTCGCCGGATGCCATCGCCGAGGCTTACTATAAGCACGGCGTGCG
>JAEWWF010000221.1 GCA_023396465.1 Pseudomonadota bacterium | reverse complement strand
ACGCCTATCTGACCGAGGAAGCCATCGCCGACCGCCATGCCCGCGGCCTGTTCGGCGATACACCGCTGGAAATCTGTCTGAAGAACTTCAAGAAGGCCATCGGCGAGGGCCTGCTGAAGGTGATGTCGAAGATGGGCATCTCGGTCATCAGCAGCTATCGCGGCGGTTACAACTTCGAGTCCGTCGGCCTGTCGCGCACGCTGGTGGCGGAGTTCTTCCCCGGCATGTCGTCGCGCATTTCCGGCATCGGCCTCCAGGGCATCCAGAAGAAGGTGCTGGAACAGCACGTCAAGGCTTATGCGGCCGGGGCGGTGGTGCTGCCCATCGGCGGCGTCTACCGCGTCCGCCGCAATGGCGGCGAGCGCCACGCCTTCGACGGCAACCTCATCCACACCCTTCAGCACGCCGTCGCGACGGACAGCTATCAGACCTACCGCCGGTATGTGGAAGGCCTCTACAAGATGCCGCCCATCCACCTGCGCGATCTGATGGACTTCCGCTCCGACCGCGCCGCCCTGTCGCTGGACGAGGTGGAAAGCACCACCGCCATCCGCAAGCGGTTCATCACCCCGGCCATGTCGCTCGGCGCCCTGTCGCCGGAAGCGCACGGCACGCTCAACATCGCCATGAACCGCATCGGCGCCAAGTCCGACTCCGGTGAAGGCGGCGAGATCCGCGAGCGCTACCGGCCGGCGCCCAACGGCGACAACGCCAACTCGGCCATCAAGCAGGTGGCGTCGGGCCGCTTCGGCGTCACCGCCGAATACCTGAACCAGTGCCGCGAAATCGAGATCAAGGTCGCCCAGGGTGCCAAGCCCGGCGAAGGCGGCCAGCTGCCCGGCTTCAAGGTGACGGTGCAGATCGCCAAGCTGCGCCACGCGACCCCGGGCGTCATGCTGATCAGCCCGCCGCCGCACCACGACATCTATTCCATCGAAGACCTCGCCCAGCTGATCTACGACCTCAAGCAGATCAACCCGGAAGCCCAGGTGACGGTGAAGCTGGTCAGCCGCACCGGCATCGGCACCATCGCCGCCGGCGTGGCCAAGGCCAATGCCGACGTCATCCTGGTGTCCGGCCACTCGGGCGGCACCGGCGCGGCGCCGCAGACCTCCATCAAGTACGCCGGCCTGCCGTGGGAAATGGGCCTGTCGGAAGTGCATCAGGTGCTGACGCTCAACCGTCTGCGCCACCGGGTGAAGCTGCGCACCGACGGCGGCCTGAAGTCCGGCCGCGACATCGTCATCGCCGCCATGCTGGGCGCCGAGGAATACGGCGTCGGCACCACCAGCCTGATCGCGCTGGGCTGCATCATGGTGCGCCAGTGCCACAGCAACACCTGCCCGGTGGGCGTCTGCACCCAGGACCCGGCCCTGCGCGCCAAGTTCACCGGCACGCCGGAGAAGGTGGTCAACCTGTTCACCTTCATCGCCGAGGAAGTGCGCGAGATCCTGGCCGGCCTCGGCTTCCGCTCGCTGGAGGAGGTGATCGGCCGGTCCGATCTGCTGCACCAGGTCAGCCGCGGCGCCAGCCACCTGGACGACCTCGACCTCAACGCCCTGCTGGTGCAGCCGGACAATGGCGGCCTGCCGACCACCTGCCAGACGGTCGGCCGCAACGAGGTGCCGGAAACCCTCGACGCCCAGATGATCGTCGATGCCCGCCCGGCCCTTGAGGACGGCGAGAAGATGCAGCTGACCTACAACGTGCGGAACACCCACCGCGCCATCGGCACCAAGCTGTCGCACAAGATCGTCAAGAAGTACGGCATGACCGGCCTGCAGCCGGGCCACATCACGGTCCGCCTGCGTGGGTCCGCCGGCCAGTCGCTGGGTGCCTTCGCCGTGCAGGGGCTGAAGCTGGAAGTGTTCGGCGACAGCAACGACTATGTCGGCAAGGGCCTGTCGGGCGGCACCATCGTGGTGCGTCCGGCCGTCTCCAGCCCGCTGAAGTCCAACGACAACACCATCATCGGCAACACCGTGCTCTACGGTGCCACCGCCGGCAAGCTGTTCGCCGCCGGTCAGGCCGGCGAGCGGTTCGCGGTGCGCAACTCCGGCGCCACCGTGGTGGTGGAAGGCTGCGGCTCCAACGGCTGCGAGTACATGACCAACGGCGTGGTGGTGATCCTCGGCGCCGTCGGGGCCAACTTCGGCGCCGGCATGACCGGCGGCATGGCCTACATCTACGACGAGGATGCCAGCTTCGAGCTGCGGGTGAACCCCGACAACGTTGTCTGGCAGCGCATCGCGGTCGAGCACTACGAGCAGCAGCTCAAGGCCCTGATCGAGGAACACGCGGCGGAATCGGGCTCGGCCCACGCCCAGCGCATCCTCGCCAACTGGGACCGCGAGGTCGGCAAGTTCTGGCAGATCGTGCCGAAGGAGATGCTGGACAAGCTGGAGGTGCCCGTCACCCCCGTCGCCACCGTCGCCGCCGAGTAAGGCAGTCTGTGGGGGAAGGTGCGACCGGCGGGCTCAAGGCCCGCCGGTTTCATTTCTGGTCCATGGCTTTGGCTGCTATCCTGGCGTGGCTATACGCGGGGAGGGAGAACCCATGGCACGGACGAAGATCACGCCCGCCGGCCGACGGCTGGCGGGGGGAATTGGCATGGCCGCGAGCGCGATGCTCGCCATGGCCCTGACGGTGGCGGCATCCGGCGCCGCGACGGCTCCGGAGACGGCGGCCGGGACACTGCCGGCGGAGTTGCTCTACAAGGGGGCGCCCATCGACCCATATTGCTTCGAGGCATTGCCGGAAACCTTCTCTCCCGGTGCCTGCCTGGAAGAGTCCATGGAACCGCACCCGGACCACCCGCCGACGGGGCCGGATGCCGATGGCTGGTTGGAGCGCACCTATCGCTATACCGACATCGAAGAGCCCATGAACACGGCGACCGCCGGCTACCGACTGCTCGGCCGTATCGAGGCCGGCACGGTGATCGAGACGCGGGCCTGGGGCGGTGGCACCGGCCAGTTCTCCAGCATCGTGGTGTTCCGTCGTGACGGCGATCAGGTGACGGTGATCGACCGGCCGTTCGGCGGCGACCGCTGCAACGGCGGCATCATCGAGGCGGGGCTGGCGGAGGGAGCCATCACCGCCAGCGTCGCCATCACGCCCTACGACCTGCTCGACATTGCCCTCGGCGGCGCCGAGACCTCGGTCGAGGCCTACGACGATATCGCCGCCTGCGCCATTTGCTGTATCGGCTCCGCCGACTTCCGGGGCGACCAACTGAGGGGCGTCACCCTCGGCTTCGACGAGGAACCGGCCAGCCGCTTCGCCGATGACGACGGCAGCGGCCCGACGCTCCAGAAGTGCTTCGATGATCTGGTGGCGGCACGCGGCGGCCATGAGACGGCCGGGCTGGTGCTGGACCGGGCGGCACTGGATGCCTTCGGGCGCGATTTCCTCGCGCGGTGCTTGCCGGCGGCCGGGGACGGGAAATAGCGCGATGCGCCCTTAGCGGCGG
>JAEWWF010000135.1 GCA_023396465.1 Pseudomonadota bacterium | reverse complement strand
AGTTCTACTTCCGCACCACCGACGTGACCGGCACCATCGCGCTGCCGGAAGGCACCGAGATGGTGATGCCGGGTGACAACATCTCGATCACCGTGTCGCTGATCGCCCCGATCGCCATGGACGAAGGCCTGCGCTTCGCCATTCGCGAAGGCGGCCGCACCGTCGGTGCCGGCGTCGTCGCCAAGATCGTGAAGTAAGCCGCGACTCACTTCATTACAGGCGGGCTCCCTGGTCCCGCGACCGGGATCAGGGAGCCGCTTCCATTACGGATTGCCAAGATGGATAGTCAGAACATTCGCATCCGCTTGAAGGCGTTCGATCACCGCGTCCTCGATCAGTCGACGCTGGAGATCGTGAACACCGCCAAGCGCACGGGTGCGCAGGTGCGCGGCCCGATCCCGCTTCCGACGCGGATCGAGAAGTTCACCGTCAACCGCTCGCCGCACATCGACAAGAAGTCACGCGAGCAGTTCGAGATCCGCACGCACAAGCGGGTGCTGGACATCGTCGACCCGACGCCGCAGACCGTGGACGCGCTGATGAAGCTCGATCTCGCGGCCGGCGTCGACGTCGAGATCAAGCTCTAAGGGACAGGTACCATGCGCACCGGTCTTATCGCTCAGAAGGTCGGCATGACCCGCATGTACAACACTGCGGGTGAACATGTGCCGGTCACCGTGCTGAAGGTTGATGGCCTCCAGGTCGTCGCTCAGCGCACCATTGAAAAGGACGGCTACGTCGCGCTCCAGCTCGGCGCGGGCAAGGTCAAGGTCAAGAACGTCTCCAAGGCCATGCGCGGCCACTTCGCCGCTGCCAAGGTCGAGCCGAAGCGCAAGCTGGCGGAGTTCCGTGTGACCGAAGACGCCCTCGTCGACGTCGGCGCCGAACTGTCCGCTGCCCATTTCGTCGCCGGCCAGTACGTCGACGTCACGGGCATCACCATCGGCAAGGGCTTCGCCGGCGGCATGAAGCGCCACAACTTCCGTGGCCTTGAAGCGACGCACGGCGTGTCCGTTTCTCACCGTTCGCACGGTTCCACCGGCCAGCGCCAGGACCCCGGTAAGGTGTTCAAGGGCAAGAAGATGGCCGGTCACCTGGGTGCCGAGCGGGTGACCACTCAGAACCTGACCGTCTACTCCACCGACGAGGACCGCGGTCTGATCCTGGTGCGCGGTTCGGTGCCGGGCCACGCTGGTGGCTGGGTGCTGGTCCGTGACGCCGTGAAGAAGCCGGCCAAGGTTGAGCTTCCGATGCCTGCCGGCATCAAGGCCGCCGCCTCCGCGGCTGCCACGCCTGCCGAAGAGGCTCCCGCCTCGGACGCCGGCGAAGGTGAAAGCAAGGAATAATCGGCCATGAAGGTTGACGTTATTACTCTGGACAACAAGAGCGCCGGCTCTGTCGAACTGGCCGAAGATATCTTCGGCCTCGACGTCCGCGGCGACCTTTTGCATCGCGTGGTCCGCTGGCAGCTGGCCAAGCGACAGGCCGGTACCCACAAGACGAAGGGGATCTCCGAGATCTCCGGCACCACCAAGAAGCCCTACAAGCAGAAGGGCACGGGTCATGCCCGTCAGGGCTCGCTGCGCAGCCCGCAGTACCGTGGTGGTGCGACGATCTTTGGGCCGGTCGTGCGTTCTCACGCCCATGATCTGCCGAAGAAGGTCCGCAAGCTGGGCCTGAAGACGGCGCTCTCGGCGAAGGCGAAGGACGGCAAGCTGGTGGTGCTCGACACCGCCGCCGACGTCGCCAAGACCAAGGAGCTTGCCGCCAAGTTCAAGGCTCTCGGCTGGTCTTCGGTGCTCATCATCGACGGCGAGCAGGTGAACGAGCAGTTCTCCCGCGCCGCCCGCAACATCGTCGGCATCGACGTCCTGCCGCAGCAGGGTGCCAATGTCTACGACATCCTGCGCCGCGACACCTTGGTGCTGACCAAGGCGGCGGTCGAGAAGCTCGAGGAGCGCCTGAAATGAGCAAGCAGGTCACTGTGAGCAAGGAACGCATGTACGACCTGATCAAGGCCCCGGTCATCACCGAAAAGGCGACCATGGGCTCTGAGCACAACCAGGTTACGTTCCGCGTCCCGCTGAATGCCTCCAAGCCGGAGATCAAGGCGGCCGTCGAAGGCGTGTTCAACGTCAAGGTGACCGCGGTCAACACCCTCATTCAGAAGGGCAAGACCAAGCGGTTCAAGGGCACGCTCGGTCGCCGCAGCGACGTCAAGAAGGCGGTTGTGACTCTCGCCGAGGGTCACTCCATCGACGTGACCACGGGAGTGTGACGCCATGGCGTTGAAGAATTACAAGCCGGTCACCCCCGGCACCCGCCAGCTGGTGCTGGTGGACCGTTCGGACCTGTGGAAGGGCAAGCCTGTCAAGGCGCTCACCCACGGCCTGACCAAGAGCGGCGGCCGCAACAACACCGGTCGCACCACGGCCTTCAACCGTGGCGGCGGCGCCAAGCGGCGCTACCGTCTGATCGACTTCAAGCGCACCAAGTTCGACGTGCCCGCCACTGTCGACCGCCTGGAGTACGACCCCAACCGCACCGCGTTCATCGCGCTGATCACGTACGAGGACGGCGAACAGGCCTACATCCTCGCGCCGCAGCGCCTGAAGGCCGGTGATCAGGTGGTCGCCTCCGAGCGCGCCGACATCAAGCCGGGCAACGCGATGCCGCTGAAGAACATGCCGGTCGGCACCATCGTCCACAATGTGGAGATGAAAGCCGGCAAGGGCGGCCAGATGGCCCGTTCCGCTGGCTGCTATGCGCAGCTGATCGGCAAGGACCAGGGTTACGCCCAGCTCCGCCTGTCCTCGGGCGAGCTGCGTCTGGTCCGCGGCGAGTGCATGGCCACCGTGGGTGCGGTGTCCAACCCGGACAATCAGAACGAAAACCTGGGCAAGGCGGGTCGTAACCGCTGGCTCGGTCGTCGTCCGAGTGTCCGAGGCGTGGCGATGAACCCGGTCGACCACCCGCATGGTGGTGGTGAAGGTCGCACTTCGGGCGGCCGTCACCCGGTCACCCCGTGGGGCAAGCCGACCAAGGGCAAGCGCACCCGCAATAACAAGGCGACGGATAAGCTCATCATGCGCACCCGTCACCAGGCGAAGAAGAAGTAACGGAGGCCGCCAGTGGCTCGCTCTGTTTGGAAAGGCCCGTTCATTGACGGGTACCTGCTCAAGAAGGCCGAGGCGGCCCGTTCGTCCGGTCGTAACGAGGTCATCAAGACCTGGTCGCGCCGGTCGACGATCCTGCCGCAGTTCGTCGGTCTTACCTTCGGTGTCTACAACGGCCAGAAGTTCGTTCCCGTGCTGGTGACCGAGAACATGATCGGTCACAAGTTCGGCGAGTTCTCGCCGACCCGCACGTTCTACGGCCATGCCGCGGACAAGAAGGCGAAGAGGAAGTAAGCGATGGGAAAGCAGACCGCTCCCCGCACTCTGCCGGACAACGCCGCGAAGGCCTTCTCGGCGTCCATCCGCATCAGCCCGCGCAAGCTGAATCTGGTCGCTGCCATGATCCGTGGCAAGTCGGCTGAGGCTGCGCTGTCGGCGCTCACGTTCTCCACCCGTCGCATCTCCAATGATGTGAAGAAGGTCCTGGAAAGCGCCATCGCCAACGCCGAGAACAACCACCAGCTCGACGTCGACCGTCTGGTCGTCGCCGAGGCCTATGTGGGCAAGGCTCTCGTCATGAAGCGTTGGCGCGCCCGCGCCCGTGGCCGGGTCGGCAAGATCCAGAAGCCGTTCTCGAACCTGACCATCGTGGTGCGCGAGCGCGAGGAGACTGAGTAATGGGTCACAAAGTCAATCCGATCGGCCTGCGCGTCGGCATCAACCGCACCTGGGACAGCCGCTGGTTCGCCGATCAGACCTATCCGGGCCTGCTGCACCAGGATCTGGCGCTGCGCGACTACCTGAAGAAGCGTCTGGCCCAGGCCGGCGTGTCGCGCATCATCATCGAGCGTCCGGCCAAGAAGGCCCGCATCACCATTCACACCGCCCGTCCGGGCGTGGTGATCGGTAAGAAGGGCGCCGACATCGAGGTGCTGCGCAAGGAACTCTCCAAGCGCACCGGCAGCGAAGTGATGCTCAACATCGTCGAGATCCGCAAGCCGGAACTCGACGCCCAACTGGTGGCCGAGAACATCGCCCAGCAGCTGGAGCGCCGCGTCGCCTTCCGCCGCGCCATGAAGCGCGCGGTGCAGAATGCCATGCGCCTCGGCGCCCAGGGCATCCGGATCAACTGCGCCGGCCGTCTGGGCGGCGCCGAGATCGCCCGCACCGAGTGGTACCGCGAGGGTCGCGTGCCGCTGCACACCCTGCGTGCCGACATCGACTATGGCGTCGGCACCGCGAAGACCACCTATGGCACCTGTGGTGTGAAGGTCTGGATCTTCAAGGGTGAGGTCCTCGAGCACGACCCGATGGCGCAGGACAAGCGCGCCGCCGAGGCGGGCCGCTAAGGCGGCCCCTCTTCGGTCAGCGATAGGGATGTAGAGCAATGCTTTCTCCGAAACGGACGAAGTTCCGCAAGCAGCACAAGGGCCGCATCCACGGCGAAGCGAAGGGCGGCTACTCGCTCAACTTCGGCGCCTTCGGCCTGAAGGCGGTCGAGCCCGAGCGGATCACCGCCCGCCAGATCGAAGCGGCCCGCCGCGCCATGACCCGCTTCATGAAGCGTCAGGGTCGCGTGTGGATCCGCGTGTTCCCGGACGTTCCGGTGTCCCGCAAGCCCGCCGAAGTCCGCATGGGCTCCGGTAAGGGGTCGCCGGAATACTGGGTCGCCCGCATCCATCCGGGCCGCATCATGTTCGAGATCGACGGAGTCGGCGAGGACGTGGCGCGCGAGGCCTTCCGTCTTGCGGCGGCGAAACTGCCGATCAAGACGAAATTTGTTGCCCGCATCGGCGAGGGGGTCTAAATCATGGCGTCCATCACGGATCTCCGTGCGAAGAGCGTCGACGAGCTGAAGGACCGTCTCGTCGAACTCAAGAAAGAGCAGTTCAATCTGCGCTTCCAGAAGGCCTCCGGCCAGCTGGAAAACACCGCCCGCGTGACCTCCGTTCGTAAGGAGATCGCGCAGGTCAAGACGGTCCTGAACGAGCAGCGCCGGGCTCCCGGCGCCTGAGTTCCTGAAGGAGTGACGTAGTATGCCTCGGCGCATTCTTCAGGGTGTGGTGGTGAGCGACAAGACCGACAAGACCGTGACGGTCGTGGTCGAGCGCCGGTTCATGCATCCGGTGTACAAGAAGTTCATCCGTCGCACCAAGAAGTACGCCGCCCACGACGAAGCCAATCAGTTCAAGATTGGTGACGTGGTGCGGATTCGCGAATGCCGGCCCATTTCCAAGACGAAGACTTGGGAAGTGGTCGCGGACACCGCGGAATAAGAAGTACCAACCTCTAGCGTTTAAGGAATTGGTGCAATGATCCAGATGCAGACGAACCTCGACGTCGCCGACAACAGCGGCGCGCGTCGGGTTATGTGCATCAAGGTGCTGGGCGGTTCCAAGCGGAAGACCGCCAGTGTCGGTGACATCATCGTGGTGTCGGTCAAGGACGCGATCCCCCGGGGCCGCGTGAAGAAGGGCGACGTGGCGCGTGCCGTCATCGTTCGTACCGCGAAGGAAATCCGTCGCCCCGACGGGTCGATCATTCGCTTTGACCGCAATGCCGCGGTGCTGATCAACAAGCAGGGCGAGCCCATCGGTACCCGCATCTTCGGCCCGGTGACCCGCGAGCTGCGTGCGAAGAAGTTCATGAAGATCATCTCGCTGGCTCCGGAGGTGCTGTAATGGCTGCGAAGGTGAAGAAGGGCGATCGCGTCATCGTGATCGCCGGCAAGGACAAGGGCAAGACGGGCGAAGTCGTCCGCTCTATCCCGTCCGAGGACCGGGTGGTTGTCCAGGGTGTGAACGTCGTCAAGCGTCACCAGCGTCCGACTCCGATGTCGGCCGGCGGCATCATTGAAAAGGAGGCGCCGATTCACGTCTCCAATGTCGCCCACATCGACCCGAAGGACAGCAAGCCGACCCGCGTCGGCTTCAAGACGCTCGAGGACGGCAGCAAGGTGCGCGTTTCCAAGCGCTCCGGCGAAGTCCTGGATAAGTAAGGAGTTGGGCGATGACCCCGCGTCTGCGTGAACACTACGACACCGTCGTCCGGCAGAAGCTCCAGGAGCGGTTTGGCTATGCCAACCACATGGAGATTCCGCGTCTCGCCAAGATCGTGATCAACATGGGCGTCGGTGAAGCCGCCCAGGATCGCAAGAAGATCGAAGGCGCCGTGACGGACATGACCGCCATCTCCGGTCAGAAGCCGATCGTGACCCGTGCCAAGAAGTCGATCGCGGCCTTCAAGCTGCGTGACGGCATGGTGGTCGGCTGCAAGGTCACCCTGCGCCGCGAGCGCATGTATGAGTTTCTGGACCGCTTCGTGAACATCGCCCTGCCGCGTGTTCGCGACTTCCGTGGCATCCCGACCAAGGGGTTCGACGGCGCCGGCAACTACAACATGGGCCTGAAGGAACAGATCATTTTCCCGGAAATCAACTACGACCAGGTTGATGCCGTCCGGGGAATGGACATCGCGTTCTGCACGACTGCGAAGAGCGACGAGGAGTGCCGCGCGCTTCTCGAGGCCTTCGACATGCCGTTCCAGAAGTAAGGCCGGGAGCTGCTTAGAGATGGCGAAGGTTTCCAAGATTCAGCGTAACAAGCAGCGCGAAGAGCTGGTGGCCCTCAAGGCCGCCCGTCGCGCCAGCCTCAAGGCGATCATCAAGGACCAGAGCGTGTCCCCCGAGGAGCGGTTCCAGGCGGTGTTCAAGCTCGCCGAAATGCCGCGCAACTCCTCGAAGGTGCGTATCCGCAACCGGTGCGAGCTGACTGGCCGCCCGCGCGCCACGTACCGTAAGTTCAAGCTCGCCCGCGTCATGCTGCGTGAACTGGCCTCCCGTGGCCAGATCCCCGGCATGGTGAAGTCGAGCTGGTAAGGGAGACAGGCACCCATGTCCATGACCGATCCGTTGGGTGATCTGCTCACCCGCATCCGTAACGGCCAGCGCGCCCGCAAGTCGAGCGTCGTGACGCCCGCCTCCAGCCTGCGCGCCAACGTGCTCGACGTGCTTCAGCGCGAGGGCTACATCCGTGGCTTCGAGCGTTACAACGTCCGCCAGGGCATCGACGAGATCCGCGTCGATCTGAAGTACCTGGATGGCGAGCCGGTGATCAAGGAGATCAGCCGCGTCTCGAAGCCGGGCCGTCGTGTTTACTCGAAGATCAAGGACCTGCCCAAGGTTTACAACGGCCTTGGCATTTCCATCCTGTCGACGCCGCGTGGCGTGATGTCCGATCACGAAGCGCGCCAGGCGAACGTCGGCGGCGAGGTCCTCTGCAAGGTGTTCTAAGGGGCTGAACGATGTCGCGAGTTGGTAAATATCCGGTCGAAGTTCCGGCTGGCGTGACTGTCACGCTGGCAGGTGACGCGGTGACCGTGAAGGGCAAGCTGGGGGAACTCAGCCTGCCGATCCTGGCCGACTTCGTGGAAGCTTCCATGGAAGGCCAGCAGGTTTGGATCAAGCCGAAGTCCGACAGCAAGCGGGCTCGCATGATGTGGGGCACCACCCGCGCCAATATCGCCAATATGGTGAAGGGCGTGTCGGAGGGCTTCACGAAGCGGCTCGACATCGTCGGCGTCGGCTACCGTGCGTCCGTGCAGGGCAATGTGCTCAAGCTGGCGCTCGGGTTCTCCCATGACGTCGATTATCCGATCCCGTCGGATCTGAAGATCGTCACGCCGCAGCCCACGCAGATCGAAATCTCCGGCGCCAACAAGCAGCGCGTCGGTCAGATTGCTTCCGAAATCCGCAGCTACCGCCCGCCCGAGCCCTACAAGGGCAAGGGTGTCAAGTACTCGGACGAGCAGATCCTGCGTAAGGAAGGCAAGAAGAAGTAAGGGCGATAGAGATGAAGCAGACCAAGCTGTTCCAGCGTCGCGCTCAGCGCAACCGCTTCGCCCTGAAGCAGAAGGCCGGCGGTCGTCCGCGCCTCTCCGTCTTCCGTTCGGGCAAGCACATGTACGCCCAGGTGATCGACGATGTGGCGGGCAAGACCCTCGCCTCGGCCTCGACGCTCGACAAGGAGCTGAAGGGCAAGGTCGAGAAGACCGCCACGTCCGATGCCGCCGTCGAAGTCGGCAAGCTGGTGGCCGCCCGTGCCATCGCCGCCGGCGTCAGCCAGGTCGTGTTCGACCGTGGCGGCTACATTTATCACGGTCGCGTGAAGGCGTTGGCCGACGCCGCGCGCGAGGGCGGTCTCCAGTTCTAAGGGATAATCGGTATGGCTCGTACACCCAACGCTGAGCGCTCCGAGCGCACCCCGCGGGACCGCGATCGTCGCCCGAGCGACCAGCGTGACCGCACCGAGCGTGACGACGAGTTCGTCGACAAGCTCGTACACATCAACCGCGTCGCCAAGGTGGTGAAGGGCGGCCGTCGCTTCGCCTTCGCCGCTCTGGTCGTTGTCGGCGACAGCAAGGGTCGCGTCGGTTTCGGCACCGGCAAGGCCCGCGAAGTCCCGGAAGCGATCCGCAAGGCCACCGAACAGGCCAAGCGGGAGATGGTCCGCGTGCCGCTGCGCGAAGGCCGCACCCTGCATCACGACGTTCACGGTCACTTCGGTGCCGGTCGCGTGATCCTGCGGTCCGCTCCGGCCGGTACCGGCATCATCGCCGGCGGCCCGATGCGCGCCATTTTCGAGACCATGGGCGTGCAGGACGTCGTCGCCAAGTGCACCGGCACGACGAACCCGTACAACATGATCAAGGCGACCTTCGACGCGCTGAACAACCTGATGTCGCCCCGCCAGGTGGCGGCCAAGCGCGGCAAGAAGGTTGGCGACATCGTCGCGCGCCGTGACGGCGCCGCCGCCGTCGCCGCGGGCGCGAAGGAGTAAGGTCGATGGCGAACGCGAAGGTGAAGGTCACCCAGATCGGCAGCCCGATCGGCCGTAGGCAGGACCAGCGCGCCACCCTGGTGGGCCTGGGCCTCAACAAGATGCACCGCACGAGCGTCCTTGAGGACACCCCGTCGGTCCGCGGCATGATCGCCAAGGTCGCGCATCTGATCAAGGTGGAGTCGGCGGAGTAATCCGCCGCCTTCCCTCCTGAACCTCCTGTAAGTCAGGGTACGGACATGAAACTTAACGAGCTCCGCGACAATCCGGGTGCGACCAAGAAGCGCATCCGCGTCGGCCGCGGTATCGGCTCCGGCAAGGGCAAGACCGGCGGCCGTGGCGTGAAGGGCCAGACGTCGCGCACCGGCGTCGCCATCAACGGCTTTGAAGGCGGGCAGATGCCCATCTACCGCCGTCTGCCGAAGCGCGGCTTCAACAACGTTTTCCGCAAGGATTACGTGTCGCTCAACCTGGACCGCATTCAGGCGGCGTTCGACGCCGGCAAGCTGGATGCCGCCCAGCCGGTGACCGCCGAGGCCCTGGTGGCCGCCGGTGTCATCGGCCGCGCCAAGGACGGTGTCCGCGTCCTCGGCATGGGTGAACTGAAGACCAAGGCGACCTTCCAGGTTGCCGGGGCCTCCGCCAAGGCGCGCGAGGCGATCGAGAAGGCCGGCGGCACCCTTGAGGTGCTCGCGTCGGCGGCTTCCGAGGAGGGCGGCGAGTAATCGCCGCCTCTTCCCTTTTTCTGTTTTTCTAGCGAGCGAGAGTAATCGGGCATGGCTTCTGCCGCCGAACAGCTGGCCGCCAACATGAACTTCAGTACCTTTTCGAAGGCGACTGAACTCAAGAAGCGGATCTGGTTCACCCTGGGCGCCCTGATCGTCTACCGCATCGGAACCTACGTTCCGCTGCCGGGGATCAACCCGCAGGCGCTCGCCAGCATCTTCGCGCAGCAAGGCGGCGGCATCCTCGGGATGTTCGACATGTTCGCGGGTGGGGCGCTGTCGCGCATGACCATCTTCGCGCTGAACATCATGCCCTATATCTCCGCCTCGATCATCATGCAGCTGATGACCGCCGTCAGCCCCTCCATGGAGGCGCTGAAGAAGGAAGGCGAATCGGGCCGCAAGAAGATCAACCAATACACCCGCTACCTGACGGTGCTGATCGCCACCATGCAGGCCTACGGCATCGCCGTCGGGCTCGAGTCCATGGGCGGTGACGGCGGTGCGGCCGCGGTCTACGATCCCGGCTATTTCTTCCGCTTCACCACCGTTGTCACCCTGGTCGGCGGCACCCTGTTCCTGATGTGGCTGGGCGAGCAGATCACCGCCCGCGGCGTCGGCAACGGCATCTCGCTGATCATCTTCACCGGCATCGTGGCGAACCTGCCCGGCGCCCTGGCCGGCATGCTGGAACTGGGACGCACCGGCGCCCTGCATCCGGTGGCCATCATCGGCATCATCCTGCTGGCCGTCGCCGTCATCGCCTTCATCGTCTTCGTCGAGCGCGCCCAGCGCCGCATCCTGGTGCAGTATCCGAAGCGCCAGATGGGCAACCGGATGTACGGCGGCGAATCGACCCACCTGCCGCTGAAGATCAACACGCCGGGCGTCATCCCGCCGATCTTCGCCAGCTCGATCCTGCTGGTTCCCACCACCGCCGCCAGCTTCACCGCCGGTTCCGGCCCCGAGTGGTTGCGTGACGTGGTGGCGCTGCTCGGCCTCGGCCAACCGCTGCACATCGTGCTCTACGCCGCCCTGATCGCGTTCTTCGCCTTCTTCTATACGGCCGTCGTGTTCAACCCGCAGGACACCGCCGACAATCTGAAGAAGTACGGCGGCTTCATCCCGGGCATCCGCCCTGGCAAGAACACGGCCGAATACCTGGATTACGTGCTGACCCGGCTCACCGCCGTCGGTGCCATCTACCTGGTGTTCATTTCGGTCCTGCCCGAGATCCTGATCGCGGAGTTGGGCGTGCCCTTCTACTTCGGCGGCACCTCGCTTCTGATCGTCGTCACCGTGACCATGGATACGGTGGCCCAGATCCAGTCCCACCTGCTGGCGCACCAGTACGAGGGGCTCATCAAGAAATCGAAACTCAGGGGTAAGCGCTGATGAAGGGGAAGCGTATCATCTTCATGGGCCCGCCGGGCGGCGGCAAGGGCACGCAGGCCCAGCGCCTGGAAGACGCCTTCGGGATCAAGCAACTCTCCACCGGTGACATGCTGCGCGCGGCGGTCGCGTCGGGGTCCGACCTCGGCAAGCAGGCCAAGGCGGTGATGGATGCCGGTCAACTGGTCTCGGACGACCTGATGATCGGCCTGATCTCGGAGCGAATCGACCAGCCGGACTGCGCCAACGGGTTCATTCTGGATGGCTTCCCCCGCACCATTCCGCAGGCCGACGCCCTCGAGTCGCTGATGGCCGGCAAGGACATGCCGCTGGATGCGGTGATCGAGCTGCGCGTCCCCGACGAGCTGCTGGTCGAACGCATCACCGGCCGCTACGCCTGCGCCAAGTGCGGCCGTGGCTACCACGACACCTACCAGCAGCCGAAGGTGGCGGGCGTCTGTGACGCCTGCGGCTCGACGGAGTTCAAGCGCCGCGCCGACGATAACGCCGAAACGGTGGTGTCGCGGCTGGAGGCTTATCACCGTCAGACGGCCCCGGTGCTTGAGTACTACGACAACAAGGGCAAGGTGCATGTCGTCGACGGCACCCGAGACATCGACCAGGTGACCAAGGATCTGGTCGAGATTCTGGAAAAATCCACGGTGGCTGGTTGACTCTATGGGCGCGAACCCTATAATCGCGCACCTTCGGGTCACCCGCCCTAGACACGCAATTCGACATACAGTCGCAGAAGAGTAAGGAGTACGGGCTTTGGCGCGTATCGCTGGCGTTAACATTCCCACCAACAAGCGGGTGGAGATTGCGCTGACCTACATCTATGGCATCGGCCCGAAGAAGGCGAAGGAGATCTGCAGCAAGATCGGTATCGCCGACGCGGTTCGTGTCAACCAGCTGTCGGATGACGAAGTGCTGCGCATCCGCGAAATGATCGACGCCGATTACAAGGTCGAAGGCGACCTGCGTCGTGAAGTCGCGATGAACATCAAGCGTCTCATGGACCTGGGCTGCTACCGCGGCCTGCGTCACCGCAAGGGCCTGCCGGTCCATGGCCAGCGCACGCACACCAATGCGCGCACCCGCAAGGGCCCGGCCAAGCCGATCGCCGGCAAGAAGAAGTAAGCGAGAAGGATAGGTTTCGGCAATGGCCAAGGCTGCTCAGACCGCCCGTCCGCGTCGCCGCGAGCGGAAGAACATTTCTTCCGGCATCGCGCACGTGAACGCGTCGTTCAACAACACCATGATCACCATCACCGACGTGCAGGGGAACGCGATTTCCTGGTCGTCGGCTGGCTCGCAGGGCTTCAAGGGCTCCCGCAAGTCGACCCCCTACGCCGCGCAGGTCGCGGCCGAGGATGCCGGTCGCAAGGCGGCCGAGCACGGCATGAAGACCCTCGAGGTCGAAGTGTCCGGTCCGGGTTCGGGCCGCGAGTCGGCGCTGCGCGCGCTTCAGGCGGTGGGTTTCGCCATCACCTCCATTCGCGACGTCACGCCGATTCCGCACAACGGCTGCCGTCCGCGTAAGCGCCGGCGCGTCTGAGCCGCCGGGCTGTCGCGCAGGAACCTGCGCGGCGCGCCAATCGGTCCGCAAGGTTTCGCCGGCCCGAGCCGTAAGGCTCTGGCCGGCGCTGTGCCGTCCCAAAGCCGTGCTCGCTGCGGCCTGCGGGACTTCGGCGTTACCGGGTTCCGGCGTCTGAACCCGGAGACAACCGGATAAACAAGGGGCACGCCCGTGATTCAGAAGAACTGGCAGGAACTGATCAAACCGTCGAAGCTCTCCGTGGAGCCCGGCGACGATCCGTCGCGCATCGCGACGGTGGTGGCCGAGCCGCTTGAGCGTGGCTTCGGCATGACCCTCGGCAATGCGCTGCGGCGGGTGCTGCTGTCGTCGTTGCAGGGTGCGGCGGTGACCGCCATTCAGATCAAAGGCGTCCTGCACGAGTTCAGCAGCGTCGAAGGCGTCCGCGAGGACGTCACCGACATGATCCTGAACATCAAGACGCTCGGCCTGCGCATGTACGGCGAAGGCCCGAAGCGCATGACCCTGAAGGCCAGCGGTCCCGGCCCGGTGAGCGCCGGCCAGATCGAGTCGAGCGCCGACATCGAGATCATGAACCCGGACTTGGTGATCTGCCACCTGGACCAGGGGGCGACGCTGGACATGGAGTTCACCGTCAACACCGGCAAGGGGTATGTCCCGGCGGCCAACAACCGCAGCGAAGACAGCCCGATCGGCCTGATCCCGGTCGACAGCATCTTCAGCCCGGTCAAGCGCGTCTCCTACAAGGTGGAGAACAGCCGCGTCGGTCAGGTCACCGACTACGACAAGCTGTCGATGGTGGTCGAGACCAACGGCGCCGTCACCCCGGAAGATGCGGTGGCCCTGGCCGCCCGCATTCTTCAGGACCAGCTTCAGCTGTTCATCAACTTCGATGAGCCGCAGGCTGCCTTCGAGGAGAAGAAGGAGGAGGAACTCCCCTTCAACAAGAACCTCCTGCGCAAGGTCGACGAGCTGGAGTTGTCGGTCCGTTCGGCGAACTGCCTGAAGAACGACAACATCATCTACATCGGCGATCTGGTGCAGAAGACCGAGGCGGAAATGCTCCGTACTCCCAACTTCGGCCGCAAGTCGCTGAACGAGATCAAGGAGGTTCTCGCCTCCATGGGTCTGCACCTCGGCATGGAAATTCCCAACTGGCCGCCCGAGAACATCGAGGAACTGGCCAAGAAGCTGGAAGATCCGTTCTGATCTTTGTTTGCCCTCAGGGGCCGGGCGCGCGCCTGGCTTCCGCGGCATAGGTCGCGCCGGCCGGGTCTGAAAGGCCCGGATCAGCGGCAGGCCGCCGCAGCCTGAGGGAGCGGCACGCCAGCCGCTCCAGACTTGCCTTTCGGGGCCGCCCGGTCTATACGGGCGGCCCCATCGGTTCCAAGCCGGAACCACCCCGCCGTACATGCCGCATCAGTCCTTTTTTCAGGGCGCGGCGGCGGGCATCGCAATCGGTTTCGCGCCGCGAGACCAGGATTAGGAGGACGATCGCATGCGTCACGGTATGTCGGGCCGCAAGCTCAACCGCACCAAGGCCCATCGTAAGGCCCTGTTCGCCAACATGGCGACCGCGCTGCTGAAGCACGAGCAGATCAAGACCACCCTGCCGAAGGCCAAGGACCTGCGTCCGATCGCCGAGAAGCTGATCTCCCTCGGCAAGCGCGGCGACCTGCACGCCCGCCGTCAGGCCCTGGCGGTGATCCGCGAGGAAGACGTGGTCCGCAAGCTGTTCTCCACCCTGGCCGAGCGCTACAAGGACCGCAGCGGCGGCTACACCCGCGTGCTGAAGGCCGGCTTCCGCTACGGTGACGCCGCCCCGATGGCGGTCATCGAACTGGTGGACCGCGACCTGGCCGCCAAGGGCGCCGAGGACAAGGCCCGCGTCGCCGCCGAGGCCGAAGCCGCCGGCGACGACCAGGAGTAATCCTCGCCCGGCCGCCCGGCGCGGCTGGCAGGGACGGCACGGAAGGGGCAGCCGCACGCGGCTGCCCCTTGCTGTTTTTGCGCTTGGCACCGGGCGCGCTATATAGGCGCCGGTGTGTCACCAGTCACGGCGGCGGAAGGGAGCCTGAGGGCGATGAAACGGCAGGGGTGGAGACAGGGGGCGGGCATACTGGCGGCGGCGGTTCTCGCCCTGACGGCGATCATGGCGCCGGCGGCGGCGCAAACCCCCGAGGGGACGCTCACCGACCGCATCGTGCCGCAGTCGAAAGCGGAGATCACTCTCTCCTTCGCCCCGGTGGTGAAGGCGGTGACGCCGGCCGTCGTCAACATCTACACCAAGACGGTGGTGCAGCAGCGCCAACCGCTGTCGCCGCTGTTCAACGACCCGTTCTTCCGCCGCTTCTTCGGCGACCAGATGCTCGGCCAGCCGCAGGAGCGGGTGCAGAACTCGCTGGGCTCCGGCGTCATCATTCGCGCCGACGGCATCGTCGTCACCAACGATCATGTGGTGAAGAACGCCACCCAGATCACCGTCGTGCTGTCCGACCGTCGCGAGTTCGAGGCCGAGGTCATCGGCACCGACGAGCGCACCGATCTTGCGGTGTTGCGCCTGAAGGCGGAAGGCGCCGACCTGCCGGTGCTGCACCTGGGCGACAGCGACGGGCTGGAGGTGGGTGATCTGGTGCTGGCGGTCGGCAACCCCTTCGGCGTCGGCCAGACGGTGACCATGGGGATCGTCTCGGCCTTGGCCCGCACCACCGGCGGCGGTCAGGCCGATTACCGCAGCTTCATCCAGACCGACGCCGCCATCAACCCCGGCAACTCTGGCGGCGCGCTGGTGGATGCCGAAGGCACCCTGGTCGGCATCAACACGGCGATCTACTCCCGTGACGGCGGCAACGTCGGCATCGGTTTCGCCATCCCGTCGGACTTGGTGCGGGTGGTGGTCGACAGCCTGCTCACCGGCGGCAAGGCGGTGCGGCCGTGGTTCGGCGCCGCCGGCCAGGGCGTCACCAACGAGATCGCCCAGAGCCTCGGCCTGCCGCGCCCGGCCGGGGTGCTCATCAACGGCCTGTCCCCCGGCAGCCCGGCGGAGAAGGCGGGGCTGAAGGTCGGCGACGTCATCACCGCCATCGACGGCCGCCCGGTGGCCGATCCGTCGGAACTGCGCTACCGCATCGTCACCGCCCCCCTCGGCGGCACCGCCCGCATGAGCGTGCTGCGCCAGGGACGGCCGGTGGACCTGACGGTCTCGCTGGTGGCGCCGCCGGAAGATCCGCCGCGCTCCGTCACCCGCCTGGATGACCGCTTTGGCCCGCTGTCGGGGGCGGAGGTCGCCAACGTCAATCCGGCGCTGGCGGAGGAGATGGGCCTGTCCGGCCTGCAACGCGGTGTCGTCATCCTGCGTCTGCTGCGCAATGGCGTGGCGGCGCGGGTCGGGTTCCGGCCGGGAGATGTGGTGACGCGCATCAACGACAGCGATACTCTGACCATTGATGCCCTCCAGGCGGCGCTGCGTCGTGGCGACACCTGGCGCATCACCTTCATCCGCGGCGGCCGCCCGACGACGGTGCTACTCGGCCGCTGACCGCCAGCCAGAGAAGGACGCGGCTGCCCCGTGGCCACCCTGTTCGACGCCCATGCCCCCCGCCCGCTGGCCGACCGCCTGCGGCCGCACACCCTGGAAGAGGTGGTGGGGCAGGATCACCTGATCGGCCCCGACGGGCCGCTCGGGCGGATGGTGCGCGCCGGCAAGCTGACCTCCATCATCCTGTGGGGACCGCCGGGCTGCGGCAAGACCACCATTGCCCGCCTGCTGGCCGACCGCACCGACCTGCATTTCGAGCCGCTGTCGGCGGTGTTCTCGGGCGTCGCCGACCTGCGCAAGGTGTTCGAGGCGGCGCGGGCGCGGCGCCAGACGGGGCGCGGCACGCTGCTGTTCGTCGACGAGATCCACCGCTTCAACCGCAGCCAGCAGGACGGCTTCCTGCCTTATGTGGAGGACGGCACGGTGGTGCTGGTGGGCGCCACCACCGAAAACCCCAGCTTCGAGCTGAACGCGGCGCTGCTGTCGCGCTGCCGGGTGCTGGTGCTCAACCGCCTGGACGAGCCGGCGCTGGAAACCCTGCTGGCGCGGGTGGAGGCCGACCTCGGCAAGCCCCTGCCGCTGACGCCCGACGCC
>JAEWWF010000043.1 GCA_023396465.1 Pseudomonadota bacterium | reverse complement strand
ACCCTGCATGCGGGGCTGGTGCTGCACGCGCCGGACACTAAGTACACCGCCGCCGCCGAGGCGGTGCTGCGCGACGCGGCGCCGCTGTTTCCCCACCCGCCGGGCGCCGCCCGGTCGTGACGCTTTTGATGGATGTGCCGAGACGATGCTGACGAAGGTTCTGTTCACCGTTGCGGCGGTGGTGATCGTGTGGTGGCTGTTCAAGGCCTTCCAGCGCCACCAGTCCGGCGGCCTCGGCCGCCCCCGCCCCCACGAACGCGCCGCCCAGGCCGCCCGCGACGCGGTAAACGCCCGCATGGCCGAGCGTGGCGGCAGGGCGCCGTCCGAGGACGAGCGCAAGGTCGAGGACATGGAGCAATGTCCGGCCTGCGGCACCTGGAAAGCGGTGGGGGAGCGGTGCCAGTGTGGGCGGGGCTGACGAAGGCCACCTTGCGCGCGCTATTCTTGGTTGGCCTGCCGCCGTGGTATGAGGACGGAAAACCGGCCGACAGGAGAGGTCCATGACACACCGGGATGCGAAGGTCGTCATCGTCACCGGCGCCAGTCGCGGCATCGGGCGCGGCATTGCCCGCGGCTTCGGCGCCGCCGGCTATCGCGTGGTGCTGGCGGCGCGGGATGCGGCCGCCTTGGACGAGGTCGCCGCCGAGGCCCGCGCGGCAGGCGCCCCCGATACCCTGTGCCTGCCCGGCGACCTGCGCGCGCCGGAACGGCCGGGGGCGGTGGTGGAGGCGGCGGTAACACGGTTCGGTCGCCTCGACGCCATCGTCAACAATGCCGGCGCCACCAAACGCGGCGACTTCCTTGAGCTGACCGACGACGACATGCTCGACGGCTTCGCGCTCAAGTACCACGCCGCCGTGCGCCTGTGCCGTGCCGCCTGGCCGCACCTGCGGGCGAGCGGCGGCTGTGTCATCGGCATATCCGGCGTCGGCGCCCATACGCCGACGGCGGAATTCACCGTTGGCGCCCCGGTCAACGCCGCCGTCATCGCCTTCATGAAGGCGCTGGCCGACCGGGGGCGGACCGACGGCGTTCGAGTCAACACCATCTGCCCCGGCGCCATCGCCACCGAGCGCCTGCACCGCCGCATCGCCACCCTGGCGGAGCGCCAGGGCCTCGATCTCGAGGCGGCGGCGGAGGCCATGCGCCGCGAGATGGGGGTTCGCCGCTTCGGCAGCCCCGACGACATCGCCGCCATGGCGGTGTTTCTGTGCTCCGATCGGGGCGCCTACGTCCACGGTGCCACCATCGACGTCGACGGCGGTCTTACGTCCGGGCTGTGAGCGCCGCCGGGCCGGTCAGAACGCCTTCAGCAGGCGGGTGGTCTCGGGGTCCATGAAGCCGGTGACGGTGGCGTCGGTCTCCAACTGGAGGGCGCGGTGAAAATCCGGGGTCGCCGTCAGCGTTAGCACCCGCTTCATGGCCCGCACCGCCAGCGGCGGCAGCGCCGCCAGACGGCTGGCGGTGGCGAGCGCGTCGTCGGCCAGCCGGGCATCATCGACCATCTTCCAGGCGACGCCGGCGGCGAGCAGATCCTCGGCGCTGTAGCGGGTGCCGAAGTAGAGCATTTCCCGCGCCTTCAGCACCCCCACCAGGGCCGGCAGCAAAGCGGTGACGCCGCCGGTGACGAACAGGTTGAGCGAGACTTCCGGGAAGAATCCGCGCGCCGAGCGGCCCCAGATCGGGAAGTCGCAGTTGATGGCCCATTCGAAGCCGCCACCCACCGCCCAGCCGTTGATCGCCCCCACCACCGGCTTGGGGCCGAGCACCATGGCGACGGTGGCGCGCTGGATGGCCTCGACCAGGGCGCGGGCTTCCTCCTGGTCGGCCGGGTGGATGTGATCGTGGCGGTCGTCGCCGGCGCAGAAGGCGCGGCCTTCGCCGGTCAGGATGATGGCGCGGGTGGCGGGGTCGGCGTTGGCATCGTCGAAGGCCCGCGCCACGTCGTCGATCAACTGCCGGTTCATGGCGTTCAGCCGCTCCGGCCGGTTGAGGGCGATGCGGCGGACCCCGTCGGCGACCAGGGTGCTGAGAACGGTGTCATAGCTGAAGGCGGTCATGAGTGGTCGCTCCGGATCACGCGGCGGGTCTTGCCCTCGGTCAGCGGCAGGCTGCCGGGCGGCAGCACCGTCACCCGCGCCGAGGCGCCGAGTTGGGTCTTGATGGCGGCTTCAACGCGGGCGGCAAGGCCGGGGCCGGGCTCGGCGGCGGCTCCGGCCGCCTGTTCCACCTGCACCGGCAGCACGTCATAGGGTGGCGGGCCGGGCAGGACGATGCGGTAGTCGCCGGACAGTTCGGCGAAGCGGCCGATCACCGCCGCCACCATGGTGGGGAACATGTTCAGGCCGCGCACCACCACCATGTCGTCGCTGCGCCCGACCACGCGGAAGCGGAAGCCGGTGCGGCCGCAGGTGCAGGGGGCGGTTTCGTCCACCGCGATGATGTCGCCGGTGCGGAAGCGGACCAGCGGCTGGCAGTCGCGCGCCAGATGGGTGAGCACCAGTTCGCCCTGGCTGCCGGCGGTGAGCGGCCGGGGGGCGCCGCTGTCGGGGTCGATCAACTCCGGCCACAGCACGTCGGCGGCCATGAAGTGCAGGCGGGTGTCGTGTGGGCACTCGGAGGCGAAGTTGCAGAACACGTCGGAGACGCCGTAGTTGGCGTTGCGCGGCTCCATCCCCCACACTTCGCGCAGGCGGGCGCGGAAGGCGGGATCATCCAGCCCCGGTTCGCCGCCGAACAGGCCAAGCGTCAGGCCAAGGTCGCGCGGCGCTAGGCCGGGGAACTTCTCCGCCAGCACCCGTTCCAGCACGGCGGGGTAGGAGGGCGTGCAGGAAATGGCGTCGATGCCGACCTCGCGGATGGTGCGGATCAGCAGTTCGGTGTTGCCGACGCCGAAGGGCACCACCAGGGCGCCGGTGGCTTCCAGCGTCATGTGATCGGTCAGGCCGCCCATCCACATCTGATAGTTGAGGCAGTGAACCACCGTGTGGCCAGGGCCAAGGCCGGCGGCGCGCTGGCAACGGCCGCCCACCTGCTGGGTGATGTGAGCATCGCGGGCCGACAGGGCGAGGTTCATGGCCTGCCCGGTGGTGCCGGAGGTGCGATGCAGCCGCACCGCCTCGCCACGCTCCGCCGCCATGTAGGTGCCGAAGGGCGGCTGCGCCGCCTGGGCCTGTCGCAGTTGACCCTTGTCGGAGAGTGGCAGGGCTGGCAGGTCGCGCAAGTCCTCCGGCAGGACAGCCCCGTCCCAGAGGTCGCGGTAGAAGGCGGAACGGTCGATCACATGGCGGCGCTGCGCCTGCCAGCTGGTCCGCTGATGGGCGACCAGCGTCGCGGCAGGGGCGAATTCGGCGTCGGGCAGCAGGCTCATGGCGTCATTCCGCGGGTCCAGATGTGGGTGAGGGTGTCGATCACCGCCTCGCGGTCGGCCGACAGGGCGGCTATCGTCGGGTCGCGGTGAACGTGAAGGGCGATGAGGTACTGGTCGACCATGCCGCCGAGGGCATAGGCGCGGCGCATCAGGTCGTCGGGCACGGGCGACGGGGTGCCGGGCGGCAGGCTCCGGCAGGCCGCCGTCGCCACCGTGCGGGCCCAGTCGCGGTTCAGACGCTGGAAGGCGTCGCGGGCCTCGGGGAAGTCCTCCAGCCCGGCGGTCAGGCAGCGCATCAGGCCGACGTTGTGCTCGAACAGGCGGACATAGGCGGCGGTGGCGGGGCGCACGCGGTCAAGCCCGATGCCGCCGCCGCTGCGTCCGGCGTGGCGCATGACCTGCTGCACGAAGGGCACGAAGTCGCCCAGGATCGATCCCAACACCGCGTGAACGTCCTTGAAGTAGATGTAGAAGGTGCCGTGGGCGATGCCGGCGGCGCGGCAGATGTCGGCGACTTTCAGGCGGTCGGGCGGGGTGGTGTCAAGCAGCCGGCAGACGGCGGCGCGGATGGCGGCGCGGGTGCGCTCGGCCTTCTTCGCGCCGATGGCGGCCTGTTCCAGGGCCGTGGCGAAGGTTTCGGCGGGTTGACCCGATGTGATCGGGAAGGCGGGGCGAGGCATCATCCATCCATCAAAAAAATGACGTTGATATCATTTTCAATAAATGGCGGTGCCGTCAAGCCCTGAGAGGGGTGGCGGCCATGTCCTGTCAGGGCAGGCCGCGCGCCACCCGGGCGGTGAAGCGGTAGCCGTGGCCGCGCAGGGTTTCGATCAGGCTGCCGTCGTCGCCCAGTTTCTTACGCAGGCGGCTGACCAGGATGTCGACGGAGCGGGCGCCGGCGTCAGGCTTCTTGTCGTCCACCGCCGCCGCCAGGGCCTCGCGCGTCAGCAGCTGGCCGGGGCGGTCGATCAGGGCGCACAAGAGGTCGAATTCGGCCGCCGTCAGGGCCGGGTCGCGGCCATCGGTGGAGACCAGCCGGCGGTTGGCGCGGTCCATCACCCAGCGGCCGAAGGAGAGAACGTCGGGCGCCACCATGTCCAGGTTGCCGCCGCTGCGGTCGAGCACGTTGCGCACCCGCGCCAGCAACTCGCGCGGGAAGAACGGCTTGGTGATGTAATCGTCGGCGCCCAGTTCCAGACCACGGGCGCGGTCTTCCGGCTCGTCGCGGGCGGTGACCATGATGATGCCGAGGCGCGAGCGCGCCCGCAGCGACCGCGCCACCTCCAGCCCGTCGCAGTCCGGCAGGTTGAGGTCGAGCAGCAGCAGGTCCACCGGCTCGCTCTCCAGGATGGACTGCATGGCGAAGCCGTCGGCGGCGGTTCGGACCGCATAGCCGGCGTTGCTCAGGAATGCGGCAATCATCTCCCGCACCGCCCCTTCGTCCTCGACAACCAGAACGCGCTTCTTCCCGATCATCTCGCCCGACCCTTCCGACTCCCCCGCCGCCATGGTGTCACGCCCCCGCTGCGGCGCCAATGGCGGCTATGGCGGCCGGGGCGGGAAACGGAGCGGAAAAGGACAGGGGAGAACAGGCAGTCGGCAGCATGAACACCGGATTCTGACAGAAAAGAATCGGAAATGTCCTGTGGAAAAGCCTATTACGGCAGAAAAGATGGGGCGGTATGGTGGATGAAGGTCTGAATACCCCCAGCCAGATCAGCCGTAAATACATCAAACGCCGGGGCGGTGCACTCTGTTTCCGCTCTGCTTCCGCTGTGGGCATCTTTCTGTTTTGCCGATTTATTGCGCAGAAGCGCCCGTCGTTTCGGCAGTGCAGCATGCCGGGATGCCTCCGCCACAGGCACCTGCGACCGCCAGATCGAACGTTTCCAAGGGTTTGGCAGCGTTGGCACGGATGCTGCTGAAGGGGCTGCGTCATCCATTTCCTGGCGAGGACGCAAGCGATGAAGCGTATCCGTTCCCTGATTGCCGGAGCCCTGTGTGTCACGGGCGTGGCCGGTATCGCCATGCCTTCCGTGGCCGCCGACGACACCATCAAGGTCGGCATCCTGCATTCGCTGTCCGGCACCATGGCGATCTCCGAGACGACGCTCAAGGACGCCATGCTGATGCTCATCGACGACATCAACGCCAAGGGCGGCCTGCTCGGCAAGAAGGTGGAGCCGGTGGTGGTCGACCCCGCCTCCGACTGGCCGCTGTTCGCGGAAAAGACCCGCGAGCTGCTGGAGAAGGAAAAGGTCGCCGCCATCTTCGGCTGCTGGACCTCGGTGTCGCGCAAGTCGGTGCTGCCGGTGGTGGAGGAACTGAACGGCCTGCTGTTCTACCCGGTGCAGTACGAGGGCGAGGAAAGCTCCCGCAACATCTTCTACACCGGCGCCGCGCCCAACCAGCAGGCCATCCCGGCGGTGGAATACCTGATGAACGAGCTGGGCGTGGAGCGCTTCGTCCTCGCCGGCACCGACTACGTCTATCCGCGCACCACCAACAAGATCCTTGAGCAGTTCCTCAAGGACAAGGGCGTGGCCGCTGACGACATCATGATCAACTACACGCCGTTCGGCCATTCCGATTGGCAGACCATCGTTTCCGACATCAAGAAGTTCGGCTCCGCCGGCAAGAAGACGGCCGTGGTCTCCACCATCAACGGCGATGCCAACGTGCCGTTCTACAAGGAACTGGCCAACCAGGGCATCAAGGCGCAGGACATTCCGGTCGTCGCCTTCTCGGTCGGCGAGGAAGAACTGGCCGGCATCGACACCAAGCCGCTGGTCGGCCACCTGGCCGCCTGGAACTACTTCATGAGCGAGGACGCGCCGGTCAACGCGGCCTTCATCAAGACCTGGCATGGCTTCATCAAGGACCAGAAGCGCGTCACCAACGACCCGATGGAAGCCCACTACATCGGCTTCAACATGTGGGTCCAGGCCGTGAAGCAGGCCGGCACCGCCGACGTCGACGCCGTGCGTCAGGCCATGTACGGCCAGAAGGTGCCGAACCTGACCGGCGGCATCTCGGAAATGCTGCCGAACCACCACATCACCAAGCCGGTGCTGATCGGCGAGATCCAGCCCGACGGCCAGTTCGCCACCGTGTGGCGCACCGATGATCTGGTGGCCGGCGATGCGTGGTCCGACTTCATCCCCGAATCGGCCAAGCTGACCGCCGACTGGACCTACCCGTGGGTGTGCGGCAACTGCGAGAAGCCGACCTACGCCCAGGCCGGCATGTGATCGCCTGACCTCCGACCCCGGCAGACCGGCGGCGGTGTCCCTCCGCACCGCCGCCGGGCCTGCCTGTCCCCTCCGTCTTTCCGCCGCCGCCTGTCCCGACCGCCTGGGAGGTTCCGCCGTGCCGAGCCGTTCGTCCATGAAGCTGCTGCTCGCCTTCGTCCTGACCGTGGGGATCGGGCTCGCCCTGATGCTGTCGGCCGCCCTGCCGGTGCGCGCCGCTGGTGGAGATGAAGCGGCCTTCGCCGCCGCTGTCGCCGCCCTCGACCAGAAAAGCTTCGCCGACAAGGCCGAGGCGGTGACGGCGCTGGCCGCGCTCGCCCACCCGCGCACGCCGGAAGTGTTGCGCGCCCTGTCCGCCGGGCAGCTGGTGCGCCACAAGGAGACGGGCGCCATCCTCATCTCCGCCGGCGGCACCCTCACCGACGCCGCCACCGGCGAGGCCGCCGGCCGGGCCGATGGCGCGCCGCTGGCGAAGATCGTCGCCAACAACCAGATCCGCACCCGCATTGAGGCGCTGCTGGGCGCCTTCCTGCTGTTCAGCGACAAGCCGGCCGACCGCATCGTCGCCGCCAACCAGGCGCTCGCCACCCCCGCCGCCGAAACGGCGCCGCTGCTGGCCGAGGCGCTGGAGAAGGAAACCCACGCCGGTGCCCGCGCCGCCCTCGGCCGCGCCCTGGCCGCCGCCCATCTGGCCGGCGGCGGCAGCGAGGCGGAGCGGCTGGCGGCGGTGGAGACGCTCGCCTCCACCAGCGACACCAGCGTCAAGGCGCTGCTAACCGCCGCCGCCGCCAACGATGCCGAAGCCAGCG
>JAEWWF010000418.1 GCA_023396465.1 Pseudomonadota bacterium | reverse complement strand
CCCTCAAGCCGGCCAATTGGCCGACCTTTTCCATCGAGCTTGGAACCTTCCGCAGCCTCGACAACGCCCGCGAGTATCAAGCTGCCATGCTAGGGCGTGAGTTGGTCACGGAAGTGGTGGAAATAGTAGATGTGTCGGGCAACTCGTGGTACCACGTAAGAATGGGGAAGTTTGACGATCCCCGGCAGGCGGCAGCACGCCTGCGGGACGTCGAGAGCAAGGCCGGCCTGTACGGTATCGTGGTTACGGAAGTCAGGCCGGTATCAGCCGAGTGAGCCAATCACTTGAGCCAGGGGGAAGCGTTGGGGCGATTTTCCTTGGGCGCCGGACAGGCGATAGGACTGGTTGCGTGCGGGATCCTGATCGGGGTTCTCGGATATGCCGCCATCGCCATCATGTCGGCGCCGTCGGATACGGACCCGGAGACGGGGCTGGGGGTGGCCGCGGGTGAAGCCGCGGCGCCGCCCGCGCGCCCGGCCGAAGCTGATGCCGCCGCCGGCGAAGGCGCGGACGGCGGCCTCGTCGGCGGTGTCCGTGGCAAGGTCAATCAGGAATTCGACAGCAAGGTCTACATCTACAAGACCAAGATCGCCGACCAGATCGTGGACGGTGGCGTCGACCCGCTTGATGACGCCTTGACCCCGGGCTTCGACGCGTCCGTCGCCGCCATCGACAACGCCCTGCCGCCCTTCCTGCAAGGGCATGTGCCGTGGCTGAGCAATTATGCGAAGTATGTCGCGGTGGAATCGAGCAAGGACTCGCTCGGCGGCATCGTCGAGGACGAGGTCGAGGGCGCGGCCATGGGAGCGAAGCCCGGTTTCCTGGAAGGGGACCAGTCCGCATCGGCGCCCGAGCCAGCTTCTGATGCCTCCGCCGCTGCGCCTGCCTCGGCATTGGCGTCGTCGCCCGGCGCGGCTTCCGCGTCGCCGTCCTCGGCACCAGAGGCGGCGAGCGGGGTGATGCCTGCCGCCATGGGGGGCGGGACGGGGGCGTCGGACAGCATGTTCGCGGGCGTCGCCGCCGTGCCCGCCGTCTGGTCCATCCGCATGGGCCGGTTCGCCACCCTCGCCAATGCCGAGCAGTTTGCCGGCGACCTCGCCCGCCGTGGCGTTTCCGTGCGGGTGGAAATGGTGGAGGAGGGCGGCCGGCTGTGGTCGGTGGTCCAGCATGGACGCTTCGCCAGCCGTGGAACCGCCGAGGGGGCCCTGCGCAAGCTCTCCGAGCGCGGGTACGGCGGCTCCGTCATCAGTGAAACGACCTGGGGAGGGGCATCGTGACCCGGTTTCGTCGCGCCATCCGCCGTTTCAGCGGCCTGTTTGCCGTTGCCGCCGTGTTGGCGGTCGCCGCCTGCGCCGAGAAGCCGAGCCTGCTGATCGACCGTCTCCAGGTCTCGGCGGCGCCGCGCGCCAACGACGACACGCCGGTCGCCGTCGATCTGGTGCTGGTGCATGAGGAGGCGCTGGTCGAGCAACTGCTGGCCCTGACCGCCACCGACTGGTTCGGCAAGCGCGAGCAGATGCGGCGCGACCATCCCGAAGGTCTGACCCTGTACAGTTGGGAAGTGGTGCCCGACCAGATCCTGGTGGACGAGATCGTCGGCGAGCGCGCCGCCTGGGCCGGCATCATCTTCACCAGCTACCGCACCCCCGGCGCCCATCGCTTGCGGCTGGCGCCCGGCGGCGTCACCGATCCCGTCCGCCTGCGCCTGGAGGAGACGTCCGCCGTCCTCCAGCCCTGATCCCGCCTTGCCCGCCCACCTGCCCGCCGCCGTTTGCCGCACGACCGACCACCGGAGACACCCGTGAGCACTGTCAGGGACATACCTGATCCCATCCACTGGCACGAAGGAATGCTGCTGGCGCCGCAGCACTTCCAGCAGGAATCGCTGCGTGCCCAGGCGGCGCTGGCGGTGCGGATGACCCAGTCGGTGCCGTTCCCGTGGGGCATCACCCACCTGCTGCTGGATCGCGTGGCGCTGGTGTCCGGCATCGTGCGGGTGCTGGAACTGGAGGCGGTGATGCCCGACGGCCTGACGGTCTGGCATGACAACACCTGCCCCGATCCGCTGGAGCTGGATATCTCGCAACTGGGCGATCCGCTGGCCCAGGCCCCCATCGTCATTCACCTGACGGTGCCGGCGGCGCGGGCCGGCAGTTGGGGTGGCATGCAGCGGTGGCGCTCGGTCGAGGGGCGCCCGGTGGCCGACGAGAACAGCGGCGAGGAACTTTCCATCCCTCGCCTGCGCCCACGCCTGTCGCTGGTGGCGACGACGGTCAGCGGCGAGCGGCCGCCGCAGCGCTTCGTCTCCATGCCCATCGCCCGCGTCGCCTTGGCCAATGACGCCTTCGCGCTGGTGGATTACGCGCCGCCGTCGCTGGCGGTGCCGGCCAACTCGGCCATCGGCCGGCTGTGCGCCGATGTCGCCCGCCGCCTGCGCGAGAAGGCCATGATGATCGCCGAGCAGGCCGCCGACGGTGCCCCGGAAAGCGGCCGGCTGGCCGACGAGGTGAGCAGTCTGGTCGCCGGCCTGCCGCCGCTGGAGGCGCAACTGGCGGTGGAGGTGGTACATCCGTTCTCGGTCTATCTGTCCCTGTGCGCGGTGCTGGGGCAGGTGGCGCAACTGTCCTCGGGGCGGGTGCCGCCCAAGCTGTCGCGCTACGACCACACCGACCCGCTGCGCAGCTTCGAGGAAATCCGCGATTACGTGGTGCGCATGGTCGACCGCGTGCGGTCGGTGGCCGAGCCCATCCGCTTCACCTACGACAGCGGCATGTTCGGCGTCGAGATGCAGGAAGAGTGGCGGGCCGCCCGGCTGCTCATCGGCGTGCGCGGCCCGGTCGCCATGGCGACGTCGGAAATCGTGGCCTGGATCGAAAATGCCGTCATCGCCTCGCGCGGCAAGCTGGATCATCTGGCGGCGCTGCGCGTGAAGGGGCTGAACCGCGAGCCGGTGGAGGCCGACAGTGAAGTGGGCCTCGTGGTGCCGCGCGGCACCGTCCTGTTCCGCATCCATCCGACCGAGGAGCTGGTGGTCACCGGCGAGCGGCTGGAGATCTGGAATCCCGACAACCTCGGCAGTCGCACGCGGCCGGCCGACATCGTCCTCTTCGTGATCTCATGACAGACGCCGCCCTGCTCGCCCGTCGTGACATCCTCGACAGCTTCCTCGCCTTCGCGGCGGAGCTGACGGTTCACCGTGTCGCCGTCGCCGGCCATCATCGGCCGTCGCGGACAGCCGCCCGCGACGAGGACGGTCCTCACGGCGGACCGACGCTGGAGGCGCTGCCCGATTTCCTGCTCGATGCGCCGATCGGGATCACCGACGTGGCGGCGCGCGATGCCGGTGGTGGTGGGTTGGCACCGGTACAGCCGGTCGACCCCGATCTCATCCTCGACCGCCTGCAACAGTTCCTGGAAGCCGATGCGCGCGCCTTCGCCCGCAAGGCCACCGACTTCATGCTGGCCCAGTACCGGGAGGCGCAATACGCCATGGTGGCGCTCGCCGACGATGTGTTCCTGCACGAGATCGACTGGCCGGGCCGAGAAATCTGGCGGGAATCCCTGCTGGAACAGCGCATTTTCCAATCGCGCCTCGCCGGCGATCGCATTTTTGAACGCATCGAGCGTCTGCTGGCCTCCGGCGACCGCCGGCTGCTGCAACTGGCGGCGGTGTATCTGTGCCTGCTGTCGCTCGGCTTCCGCGGCCGCCATCGCGGCCCCGGCGGCGAGGCGGCGGTGCGCGGCTACGCCCAGCGGCTGTTCGAGATGCTGGCCGGGCGCGAGCCCGAATTGCTGGGCGACTTCGTCACCACCACCCGGCCGCTGGTCCCGGCGGCCTATGCCCACACGGTGACCGGCGATATCTCGCGCCGCCGCCGCGTCCATCCGCGCTGGCCGCTGATCATCGCCGCCGTGGCCGTGGGCTGGCTGCTGGTCGGGCAGGGGATCTGGATGCTGACCGCCGCGCCGACCGCCGATGCGGCGCAGACCGTGTTGCGGGCGGCGGGGGAGCGGCCATGATGGACGGGCTTTTCCTCTACGCCGCGCGTAACCAGGCGCTGGCCCTGACGGTCATTGCCGTGCTCATCGTGCTGCTGGTCGTCGGCATGGTGTTCATCCTGCTGCGGGCCAACCGCACCGCCCGCATGGCCGCCGAGGAGCCGCCGCCGGAGCCGGCGACCGAGGTGCAGGTGGTGGCCGTCACCGCCGCCGACGTGGCGGCGCAGAAGCAGGAGGCCGCCAAGGGCCTGCGCCGGCTGCTGCGCGAGGGGCTGGCGGCTTGCCGCGAGTCCTTCGCCCGCAACCCCTACCTGATGCCCTGGGTGCTGCGCATCGGCGTCGGCGGCAGCGGTGCCGGCGGTTTGCTGGAGGCGGTGGATCAGATCCGCCCGCCGGTGGGCGAGCCCGGCCGCGATGCCCTGTCGTGGCACTATTACGAGCGCGGCGTGGTCATCGACGTCGGCGATGCCGATGCCTGGCCGGCGGTGCTCGGCTTCGCGTCGAGGGTGCGGCCGTCGCTGCCGGTGGACGGACTGGTGCTGACGGTGCCGGTGCAGGCCCTGCGCGACCCCAAGCGGGCGACGGCGCTGGGGGCGGAAGCCTATGGCCTGCTGTGGCGGGCGCAGCGGATGCTCGGTTTCTCCATCCCGGTGTACGTGGTGGTGTCGGGCACCGAGGATCTGCCCGGCTTCCAGGCGCTGGAAGAGCTGCTGCCGCCCGTCTACCACGACGGCATGGTCGGCTGGTCGTTCCCTTATCCGATGGAAACGGCCTTCACGCCGGATTACGTGACCGAGGCGTTGCAGAACGTCGAGACCAGCTTGCTGGCGGTGGCGCTGGAAGCCTATGGCAGCGTGCTCGACGGCGAGACGGGGGCGGAGATGCTGCGGGTGCGCAGCGACCTCGCCGACCTGGAGGAGCCGTTGCGGGCCCTGCTGGCGACCGCCTTCCGCCGCACCGCCTTCCAGGAATCCAACTATTTCCGTGGTCTGTTCTTCATCACCCGGCCCGACCCCGAGGGGCCGGCTTCCTTCGCCCGCGATCTGCTCGACCGCAAGATTTTCGCCGAGAACGGCCTGTCGACGCCGGTGAAGGGCGTTGCCCGCTCCCGCCTCATGCGCCGCTTCGTGTGGCCCGCCGCCGCCGCCGCCGTGGTGCTGGCGGCCGGGCTGTCGGTGTGGGCCTCGGTGGCGCGGGTGGCCGAATACGAG
>JAEWWF010000414.1 GCA_023396465.1 Pseudomonadota bacterium | reverse complement strand
TTCCCCGCGTGACCGCTTGCCCGGCGCCGGGCCGAGGGTGGAGACGCGGTTCAGCACCGCCGCCACTACGCCGGCGTCGTTGAGGCCGAGCCAGGTGCCGCCGGCCAGTTCGTCCAGCCCGGCGACCACCTCCGGCCGGTCGGGCCAGTGGCGGGCCGGCGGGCGCCACGGGCGGTCCCGCATCTCGTCCCGGTTGGCAGCGACCACCACCGGCCACATATCAGAGGGGCGGCGTAGGATGACGATGGAGCACATGGGATCAGCATCCGAAAAATTAGGTACACCGAGGGGTGGGCAGGCTGTATAAGGGGGCGCCCATTTTGCCGGTGCCGCGGTCCCCTCAAGGCCGGAGCCGCCGCCGTTCCGTCTATAGTTCAGCCATTGAGGATTTGCGTAACATGAGCGACGCCTTCAACGAACGGGAAAAGGGTTTCGAGGCGAAGTTCAGGCTGGATCAGGAACTCGAGTTCAAGATCGATGCCCGCCGGAACAAGCTGTTCGGTCTGTGGGCCGCCGAAGCCATGGGCATGGCCGGCGGCGGGGCCGAGGCCTACGCCCGTTCGGTGGTGGCGGCCGACCTGGAAGAGAAGGGCGATGACGACGTCATCCGCAAGGTCTTCCGTGATTTGCAGCAGCATGAGGTGGATATCACCGAAGGCCGCCTGCGCATCAAGCTCGAGAAGTTCCACGCCGAAGCTCGCCGCCAGATCATGTCGGAAATCGAATCGGGGTCTGACAAGACCTAAGTCGGGATACGCCGCCACCGTTATGGTGGGTCGGCAGCCTGGACGGGGCGTGTCCGTGACCGGACGCCGCCCCGTTTTTCTTGCCCGGCGGCGGACTTTCGGGCGCGCAGGCGCAGGGTGGCACGGATTTCCGCCAGCGTCACCGGACGGAAGTCGAACACATCCACCCCCACATCCATTTGTCGCGGCAGGGGCTCCAGCCGGCCGTGGCTGTGACCGTGCAGATTGAGCGCGCCGCGACCGCTGCCGTTCCAGGTGCGGAACGGGTAATGGCACAGCACCAGCGCCGTTCCCTCCACCGTCACTTCGGCATAGGTCTGGATGCTCGTCCAGTCCGGCAGGGCGAGGGTATCGGGGTCGTCGTTATTGCCCGCCACCAGATGCTTGCGGCCGGGCAGGGCGGCCAGGATCTCCGCCCGCGCCGTCGGCTTCAGGGTGAGTGCGAAATCACCGAGGTGCCATACGTCGTCCTGCGGCCCCACCGCGGCTTGCCAGCGGGAGATCATGGCGGCGTTCATGGCAGCCACCGAGTCGAACGGCCGACCCAGCAGGCCCAAGGCGCCTCCATGGCCGAAGTGTGTGTCGGCGGTGAAGAAAATCGTCATGCTTCCATGATAGCGCAGGACACGAGGGATGAGGAAACTCGCACCTGCCCTGGAGGTTCGGGGCGGCGCCGCCGCTGCCGGAGTCTTCGCCGAATCCAGGACGGAGCAGGCGATCAAAAGGCGTGCAATGTAGACAATATGCCTTAAACCCTTGGTAAACTGTCCCGCCGTATAATTTGTGTGGGTGGGGTGTTGTGTAGGAATTTCAAAGACTTGTCCGAAATTTCTCCGAGGGCGGATGGGGTGAGTCTGGCTTTGGTTCTATGACTTTCGTTCTACCCATGACTTCTGTTGAGCTATTCGGCGCGTCAGAAGAATCTAAAATTTTACAGAAATGGCGGAGAGGGTCCCTTGAGTCACGGCAAGTCGGCAGGAGCGCGATGGGGCGGCTGGCGGCGCTTTTCCGGGGTCGGAAAGGCGGTGGTACCGCTCTCCATCGGAACCGTGTTCCTGAATCTCCTCGGTCTGGTGCTGCCGCTGTCGCTGCTGCAAGTATACGACCGCATCATTCCCAACAGCTCCACCGGCACCCTCATGCTGCTGGTGATCGGCGTTTTCGTGGCCCTGGTGTTGGA
This sequence comes from Pseudomonadota bacterium, assembly GCA_023396465.1. Lineage (GTDB taxonomy): Bacteria > Pseudomonadota > Alphaproteobacteria > Rhodospirillales > Rhodospirillaceae > Caenispirillum. Next base: position 7,162 of record JAEWWF010000414.1, on the reverse strand, counting down.
GGTGGTGCTGCGTGGCGCCCGTACCGCCATCACCGGCTGGCTGGCGGCGCGGTTCGAGCATAACGCCGGCCTGACCGCCTTCAATCGGGTGCTCGACGCGCCCGTCCACGAGGTCGAGCGTCAGGGGGCCGGCGGCCTGCTGGAGCGCATGTCGGCGATCTACGCGCTCAAGGATCACTATGCCGACCAGGGCATCGCCGTCTTCCTCGATCTGCCGTTCGTCCTGCTGTTCCTCGGCCTGATCTGGCTGCTGGGCGGTGATCTGGTGTGGGTGCCGACGGCGGTTCTGGTGCTGTTCGGTCTGGTGATGCTGTGGCATGGCCGCGCCCTGCGCGGCGCCATCAAGACCTACAACGAGGTGCGCGACCGCCGCCTCAGCTTCAATATCGAAGTGCTGTCGGGTATCCACGCCGTCAAGGCGCTGGCCATGGAAGGCCAGATGACGCAGCGCTACGTCCGCCTTCAGGAGGCGGTGGCGCGCGCCGACCACGACGTGGTGCTGCGCAACGCCTCCGCCCAGACCCTCGGCAACATGTTCTCGCAGATGGTCATGGTGGCGACGGTGGCGCTGGGGTCGGTCTATGTCGTCAACAACATGATGACGGTCGGCGGTCTGGCCGCCTGCACCCTGCTGGCCGGACGCGCCGTGCAGCCGGTGCAGCGGGCGGTGGCCATGTGGACCCGCATGCAGACGGTATCCTTGGCGCGCGAGCGTGCCGCCGGTCTGTTCACCCTGCCGACCCGCGCGGTCGCCAAGGCGCCGCATGTCGGCCCCATGGTGGGCGCGTTGGAGATGCGGGACGTCGGTTTCACCTATGGCAAGGACGTGCCGCCGGTGTTCGAGGGCCTGTCGCTGACGGTGGAGCCCGGCGAATGCATCGGCATCACCGGCACCAACGGCTGTGGCAAATCGACCCTGCTGCGCCTGATGGCCGGCGTCATGTCCCCCTCCGATGGCGAGGTCCGCATCGACGGCGTGCCGCTGTCGCGGTGGGCGCCGGAGGCGCTGGAGCGCGGCGGCATCGGCCTGCTGCCGAGCGAGGCGTTCCTGTTCCGGGGATCGCTGCTCGATAACCTGACCATGTTCCGCCGCGACCTGCGGGAGCGGGCGTTGCGGGCGGCGAGCGAGCTTGGTCTCGACGACGTGGTGGCGACCTTCCCCAACGGCTACCTCACCACCATCGCCGGCGGTGCCGCCGACGCCATGCCGCGCGGCATCCGCCAGCGTATCGCCATCGCCCGCGTGCTGGCGCTCGACCCGCAGGTGATCCTGTTCGACGAAGCCAATACCGCCATGGATGGCCCCGGCGACGAGGCGCTGCGCGCCCATCTGGAAAGCCTGAAGGGTAATCGCACCCTCATCCTTGTCACCCTGCGGCCGTCGCTGCTGAAGCTGGCCGATCGCCGCTTCGAGATCGTCGGCAACCGCCTCGCAGCGCGGGAGGATCCGTCGTTGACCGGCCGTTTCGGCACCGGCGCGCCGTCGGTCCGTCGCTCCTCCGGCACAGAAGGAGCCGTCGCGCAATGACCGACGCCACCGCCACTTCCACCGCCGATGCCGACTTCGGCGCCATCGGCTGGGGCCGCCCGCGCGAACAGGCCGCCCTGTCCCACGATCAGGTGGTGGCGGGCCGGCTGGGCGGGTTCAAGGCCGTCACCGATCTCGCCGGCTGTCTGCTGCCGTTGCTCGACGCGCTCGGGTGGGACGGCGATCCGCGTCAGGTGTCGGAGGCGCTGCCTCACTTCGCCGACCAGTTGGACCTGACCGACTTCCTCAACGTCATGGCCAACCTGGGGTGGTCCAGCCGCTCCTTGCGAGGCACCCTGCGCGGCATGGACCCGCGCCTGGCGCCATGCCTGTTCCTGCCCGACCGGGGGTTTGCCAAGGTGGTGGTGCGGGTCGACGACAGCGGGATGACGCTGTTCGATCCGCAGACGCAGGAATACCACACCGAAGCGCGGCCGCGTGGCCGTGGCAGGTTGTACGTTTTCCACCAGGAAGACGAGGACGCGGTGGCGGGGCTGGCCGCCGCCTCGGTTCCGAGCCCGACGTTCGTCGGCGACATGGCGCGCCGCTTCCGACCGCTGGTCATCCGTGCCCTGGCGGTGAGCCTGCTGGCCAACGTGCTGGCGCTGGGCGTGCCGCTGTTCATCATGTCGGTCTACGACAAGGTGATCGCCACCGGATCCATGGAGCTGCTGACCAGCATGCTGATCGGCGTCGCCATCGCGCTCACCGGTGACTACCTGCTGCGCGCCCTGCGGGCGCACATGATCGCCTATATCGGTGCCCGCCTCGACCATATCCTCGGCAATGCCGTGTTCCATCGGCTGGTCGGCCTGCCGCCGGCTTACACGGAAATGGCCAACATCAGCTCGCAGGTGGCGCGCCTGAAGGATTTCGAGGTGGTGCGGGAGTTCTTCACCGGGCCGCTCGCCACCGTCATTTTTGAAATTCCCTTCGCCCTGGTGTTCCTGCTGGTCATGGCCATCCTCGGCGGCCCGCTGGTGCTCGTGCCCATGGCCGGCGTGGTGGCCTTCGTGCTGGTCGGCATGCTGGTGCGCCCGCGCATGCGGCGGGCGGTGGCGGAGGCCGGCAAGGCCTCGTCGCGGCGGCAGGAGTTCCTGGTCGAGAGCTTTTCCCGCCTGCGCGACATCAACAGCACCGGCGCCCGCTCGGTGTGGTCGGACCGCTATCGCACCATCTCCGCCGACGCGGCCATCAAGTCCTTCAAGTCGGCCCAAGGCACCGCCCTGGCGGCCGGCCTGTCGCAGGCGATCATCGTCTGCACCGGTCTGGCCACCCTTGGCTGGGGCGTGCTGCGGGTGCTCGGCGGCGACATGACGGTGGGGGGGCTGATCGCCTCCATGATGCTGGTGTGGTGGGTGCTGCGGCCGTTGCAGGCCGGCTTCTCGACGCTCTCCCAGCTGGAGCGCATGCGCGACTCCGTTGGCCAGATCAACCGGCTGATGCGCCTTGCCCCGGAACGGCGGGAGGGCGGGCAGTCGGTACAGAGCGCCCAGAGCGCCGTGCGCAAGGCCTGGACCGGACGGGTGACGTTCTCCAACGTCTCCATGCGCTACGTCGCCGACAACGATCCGGCCCTGTTCGGTGTCAACTTGCAGGTGGAGCCGGGCGAGATCGTCGGCATCGTCGGGCCCAACGGGTCGGGCAAGTCCACCGTGCTCAAGCTGGTGCTCGGCATGTACCGGCCGCAGGCGGGTGGCGTGCGGGTGGACAACATCGACATCCGCCAGATCGACCCCATCGAGCTGCGCCGGAACATCGCTTACGTGCCGCAGCATTGCGAGCTGTTCTTCGGGACCATCGGGCAGAACCTGCGCTTGGCCGACCCCACCGCCAGCGATGCCGAACTGGACTGGGCCTGCACCGAGGCCGGCTGCCTGGAGGATATCCAGGCACTGCCCGATGGGTTCAACACCCGCCTTGGCGATGGCCGCTCCGCCCATCTGCCGTCCAACCTGCGGCAGCGTTTGTCGCTGGCCCGCGCCTATCTGAAACGGGCGCCGGTGATGCTGTTCGACGAGCCGGCCAACGGCCTCGACTTCATTGGCGATCAGCAGTTCATGAAGGTGTTGGAGCGGATTCGCGGCAAATCCACCGTCTTCCTGGTCACTCACCGCCCCAGCCACCTCCGTCTGTGCGACAAGGTGATCGTGATGCACCAGGGGCAGATTCGCATGATGGGCCCCGCCAAGCAGGTGCTTGAGCGGCTTCCCGCCGGTATTTTCTGAGGTCGAGAGACGATCATGAGCCAGTCCATTCCGTCTTCCCCGACCGCCATGGGCGGCGAGCCCCGCCCCGCCACGCCCCGCAAGGTGCAGCGGGGCAACCGGCAGATCCGCTACCTCGCCCAGTTCGTGCTGCTGGAAGAAAAGGGCATGTCCTGGCTTGCCGGCGCCGCGGTGCTGCTGGTGGCGGCGCTGGTGACCGCCTTCGTCACCTGGGCCAGCCTCATCCGTATCGACGAGGTGGCGGTGACCTCCGGCTCGGTGGTGCCGCGCAGCAAGGTGCAGGTGGTCCAGCATCTGGAAGGCGGCATCGTGCGCGACATCCTGGTGGAGGAGCGCCAGATGGTCGAGTCCGGCACCGTGCTCGCCCGCCTGGACCCGGTGCAGGCGACGGCGGAGCTGGATCAGATCCGCGCCCGCCGGGCCAGCCTGACGCTGCGGGAGGAGCGCCTGCGCGCCTTCCTGTTCGGCCGGGAGCCCGATTTCAGCTTCGTCGACCCCCGCTTCGGCCATCTGGTCGCCGACCAGATGAGCATCTTCCGCGCCGCCCATGACCGCTGGGAGAGCCAGCGCGCGGTGCTGGAAGGCGAAATCATGCAGAAGCAGGCCGAGGCCAATGCCGCCGCCCGCCAGATGGAGGCCGTCCGCCGTCAGGTGGGGCTGCTGGCGGAAGAAGTGGAGATGCAGCGGACCCTGTTCGAGCAGGGCCATGCCTCCAAGGTGCGATTCTTCGAGGTCCAGCGCGAGAAGGCCGCGGCGGAAAGCGAGCTGTCGCGTCTTGAGGGGCAGAAGGAAACCTCGGAGAAGGCGGTGGTGGAGCTGACCCAGCGCATCAACGACCTCGACAACAACCAGCGTCAGGACGCGGTGGGTGAACTGGGCACCGTGACCGCCGAACTGGTGCAAGTGGAGGAGGCTCTTGCCCGCGCCCAGGACATGGTGCAGCGGCTGGAACTGGTGTCGCCGGTGCGCGGCTACGTGCAGAATCTGCAAGTGCGCAACGCTGGCACGGTCATTCCCGCCGGCGGCGTGCTGATGGAGGTGGTGCCGGTTGACGACGAACTGCGGGTCGAGACCAAGATCGCCACCCGCGACGTCGGCCATGTCACCCCCGGACTGCCGGTTAAGATCAAGGTGTCGAGCTATGACTTCGTGCGCTACGGCAGCGTCGAGGGCCAGCTCGAATACGTGTCCGCCACCACTTACGTCGACGAGCAGACCGGCCAGCCCTACTACAAGGGCATGGTCACCATGGATCGCGCCTACCTCGGGGAAAACCCGGAGGAAAACCGCATCCTGCCGGGCATGACCGTGCAGGCCGACGTGGTGACCGGGGAAAAGACGCTGCTCGAATACCTGCTTAAGCCGATTTACGTGTCGCTGGCGCACGCTTTCCGCGAGCGCTGAGAGGGGGGGCGCCACGGCGCCCGGTGTCGTAATTCCGATCCATGGTCCGTGCGGGGCCGCCAGAACGTCCGAGGGGGAATGTGAGCGATGGCCGATAACGAAGATCGCAACCAGATGGTTGATGAGCCCGCTGCCGATGGCACCGGTGACGGTGGTCAGAGTGCGGCCGAGGGGCTGCACATCCACGGTCAGGGGCATGAGGCGCTGGAGGACGGCGTCGAGCATGTGGGTGATCCCGGCGTGCTCGGCGGGTCGGAGGACATCTTCGCCAATGCCAACGTTCAGAGCGGCCGCCGCTCCACCAACGAAGGTCTGCTGGCCGATCTGCCGAGCGAAGGGGAAACGCTCGACGATCAGTCGCCGGTGATCGTTGACCCCTTCACCCCGAGCGAGCCCGGCAACACCGTCGACTCCGAGTTCGAGGCCGTTCCGGTCGGCCGCGCCCGTGAGGCGACGGCGCGCGATGAGGACGACGAGGACGAGGACGACGAGGAGGAACAGCGCACCTTCGAGCCGGAGGTCGCCACCCTGCCGCCGGGGCAGGCCCCCACCGCCGGTCAGAACCAGGCTGCCGCGGCGCCGCAGGCATCGGCCTTCCTGACCGGGGAGGACGTCGATCTGTCCACCCCGGCGCCGGCCACCTCGGCCGAGCCCGAGACGCCGGCCGCTCCCGCCGCTGATCCCGCCGACGATCTGCCGCCGGTGGCGCCGCCGGCACCCCCCACCCCGCCGGCGCCCCCCTCCGGCGGCGACGACAGTGGCCCCGGCGCGGAGCCGGCGCCGCCGACTGAGGAGCCGCCCGTCGAGGAACCGCCTCCGGTGGTGGTCGTTCCCGACGCGCGCGTGGCACAGACCCCCACTCTGGTGGCCGCCGATGCCGCCGGAATTGAAGATCTGGCCATCCAACTCAACATTTTCGCCCAAACCGAGGATACCGACGGCGGCAATGAGACGCTGACGGTCATCATTCGCGGCGTGCCCGACGGCTTTTCCTTCGCCGACGGCACCGGCGACGCCATCGGCACGGTGATGAGCGACGGCGGGTGGCAGATCCCCACCGACAAGCTGGATGACCTGTGGTTCGTCCGCCCGGAACATTACAGCGGCGAGGTGCCGCTGGTGGTGGAGGTGACCTCGCGCGAGGTGACCGGACACACCGCCACCGTCTCGACCCCCCTGACGGTGCAGATCGAGGCGGTGGCCGATGCTCCCGTGCTCTCCGCCGTCGATACCGCCGGCACCGAGAACGAGTGGATCGAGCTGTCGGTCAACGCCGCCCTGGTCGACGCCGACGGCTCGGAAAGCCTGGCGGTCTATATCACCGACGTGCCGCCCGGAGCCCAACTGAGCGCCGGCACCGCCCTGACCGAGCCGCTGGACCTGCCCGGCGGACTCACCCTGCCTGCCGGCACCTGGGTGCTGAGTTCCGATGACCTGAGCGGTCTCAAGGTTTTGCCGGCCCCCGATGACTCCGCCGATTTCACCCTCAAGGTCTATGCCGTCACCGAGGAAGCGCTCAACGGCGACCGGGCGGTCACGGGACCGGCGGAGATCAACGTCGATGTCGGCGTCGTCGCTCCCGACGTGAGCGGCAGCGGCAGCGGGCGGGAAGACGAGTGGGCCGACGTGTCGCTGTCGGCGGCGGTGAATGCCGCCGATGGCAGCGAGCAGCTGTTCGTCTACATCGAGGATCTGCCGGCCAACGTGCTGATCCAACTGAGCGATGGTTCCGCGCTGGCGCAGGACGCCAGTGGCCGCTACATCGTGCCGACCGACCGTCTGGGCGACGTGCAGGTGAAGTGGGATCCGGCGACGGCGGAGCATGCCGATGCCGACATCAGCTTCAATGTGCGGGCGGTGGTGCAGGACGTGGACGTCGGCACCGACCGCGACACGGCGCGCGACACCAACGAGACGGTGGCGCCGGTGACGGTGACCGTTTCGGCGGTGGCGGATGCTCCCGACGTTTCGGTCGAGACCGCCGCGCAAGGGGTCGAGAACA
>JAEWWF010000303.1 GCA_023396465.1 Pseudomonadota bacterium | reverse complement strand
CGCCAGCGCCGCCACCAGGGCGAAGCCCCAGCGCCAGCCGAGGCCCTGGCCGATCCAGCTGGCAAGCGGCACGCCGCAGATGGTGGCGCCGGTCAGCCCCAGCATCACCCGAGACACCGCCTGCGCCCGCCGTTCCGCCGGCACCAGCGAGGCGGCGACCAGGGCCGCGACACCGAAATAGGCGCCGTGCGGTAGGCCGCTGAGGAAGCGGAAGGCCATCATCCAGCCGTAGGACGGCGCCAGGGCGCTCAGGCCGTTGGCGACGGCGAACACCACCATCAGACCGATCAGCAGCGTCCGCCGCACCATGCGCGTCGCCAGCACGGCGATCACCGGCGCGCCCACCACCACCCCCAGGGCATAGGCGCTGATGACGTGGCCGGCGGTGGGCTCGTCGATGCCGAGGCCGGCGGAGAAATAGGGCAGCAGGCTCATGGCGGCGAACTCGGTGGTGCCGATGGCGAAGCCGCCCATGGCCAGCGCCAGCAGCACGAGGCCGGCGCGGCCGGCAGGCCGGGAGGGGGAACCGGAAGACATGACGGGGAAACATCTCCTGCCGGCCGAGACGGGGCCGGGTCTGGCATAGGACGAACGGGCGGAACGTTGTGGTGTAGCGGACCCGGCCGCCGGGTGAAACCGTCCGACGCGGGCATCAGCCCGGCGGTTTTCGCAAGGCTGCCGCGCCACCTTGCCCGCCGCCAGGGCCATACCGGGGGCGCGGATGCCGCCGCTGCCGCGCCTGCACCCTTGCCAGCCGGGCCGGGGAATGCCATCTAACGGCTCATGTCCGACCCCATTCGCATCTTCGACCGCGCCATCGTGCGACGGCATCGTGACCGCGCCGCCCGCCGGCTTGGCGACTACGATTTCCTGTACCGCGAGACCGCCGGCCGCCTCGCCGACCGGCTGGAGGACGTGGCGCGCGACTTCCCGCTGGTGGCCGACATCGGCTGCCATGGCGGCGAGATGGCGGACGCCCTGCGGGGTCGTCGCGGCATCGAGACCATCCTCCAGACCGACCTGTCGCCGGCCATGGCCCGCCGCGCCGGCGGCCTGAGCGTGGCGGCCGACGAAGAGTTCCTGCCGCTACGCGACGGCTCGCTCGATGCCGTGGTGTCCAACCTGTCGCTGCACTGGGTCAACGACCTGCCGGGCACGCTGGTGCAGATCCGCCGCGCCCTCAAGCCCGACGGCCTGCTGCTGGCCGCCATGCTGGGCGGCGAGACGCTGTACGAGTTGCGCCAGTGCCTCACCCAGGCGGAAGTGGCGGTGGAAGGCGGCCTCAGCCCGCGTGTCAGCCCCTTCACCGACAGCCGCGACCTGGGCGCCCTGCTGCAACGCGCTGGCTTCGCCCTGCCGGTGGTGGACAGCGACCTCATCACCGTGCGCTATGAAAACCCCATGCGACTGCTCGACGACCTGCGCGGCATGGGGGAGAGCAACGCCGTGGCCGAGCGCCGCAAGGGCTTCACCCGCCGCACCACCCTGTTGACGGCGCTGGAGCGCTACGTCGCCGAGTTCCGCGACGGCGACGACGGGCGCCTGCCCGCGACCTTCCATGTGCTTTACATGCACGCCTGGGCGCCGCACGACAGCCAGCAGAAGCCGTTGCGTCCCGGCAGCGCCGCCAACCGCCTGGCCGACGCGCTGAAGGCGGAGGAATTCAGTCTCGACGACAAGCCGCGGCAGAACTAAGGTCGACCGATGAACTTCAAAACGCCTCTCATTCGCGGCACCCTGGTGAAGCGCTACAAGCGGTTCCTGGCCGATGTGGTGCTGGCCGACGGCACCCTGGTGACCGCCCACACCGCCAACTCCGGCAGCATGATGGGCTGCTGCGAGCCGGGCAGCGAAGTCTGGCTGTCGCCCGCCGACAACCCCGACCGCAAGCTCAAGTGGACGTGGGAACTGGTGCGGGTGGGCGACGGGCTGGTCGGCATCAACACCAGCTGGCCCAACGCCCTGGTCGCCGAGGCCTGCGCCGCCGGGCTGATCCCGGAACTGGCCGGCTACGACACCGTGCGGCGGGAAGTGAAGTACGGCAAGAACAGCCGCATCGACGTGCTGCTGGAAAAGGCCGACGGCAGCCGTTGCTATGTCGAGGTGAAGAACGTCACCCTCGCCCGCGACGGCCATGCCGAATTCCCCGACGCCGTCACCGCCCGCGGCGCCAAGCATCTGGTGGAGATGACCGACATGGTGGCCGAGGGCCATCGCGCCGTCATGGTCTATCTGGTGCAGCGGGAAGACTGCCACGCCTTCCGCGTCGCCGCCGACATCGACCCGGCCTATCGCGATGCCCTGACGCTCGCCCTGTCCAGGGGGGTGGAGGCGGTGTGCTGGGCCTGCACCCTGACGCCCGAGGGCATCACCGTCGCCCGGCCGCTGCCGCTGCGGCTGGATACGCCGCTGCCGGCCTGACCCGCCCGCCGCTCACCGAGTCAAGAAGAAGCAAGACGGATAGACACCATGGAAACCGCCCGCCGCCGCACCGACTCCTTCCTCCAGCACGGGCCGGAGGATTTCGCGGCCATGCGCAAGGCCGGCCGCGTCGCCGCCGAGATGCTGGACTTCATCACCCCCTACGTGAAGCCCGGTGTCACCACCGGCGAACTGGACGACCTGCTGGCGAAGAAGGCCGAGGAATACGGCGTCGTCCACGGCCCCATGGGCTACCGCGGCTTCCCCAAGCACATCTGCACCTCGGTCAACCATGTGGTCTGCCACGGCATTCCGGGCGACAAGAAGCTGATCGACGGCGACATCCTGAACATTGATGTCACCCCCATCGTCGACGGCTGGTACGGCGATTCGAGCCGCACCTACTTCGTCGGCAAGCCGAGCGTGAAAGCCCGCAAGCTGGTGGACGTCACCTATGAATGCCTCATGCGCGGCATCGAGGTGGTGCGCCCCGGCGCCACCCTCGGCGACATCGGCTGGGCGATCCAGAGCCACGCCGAGGGCAACGGTTTCTCCGTCGTCACCGATTTCTGCGGCCACGGCATCGGCCAGACCTTCCACACCCCGCCGAACGTCATGCACTTCGGCCGCCAGGGCGAGGGCGAGGTGCTGGTGGAAGGCATGTTCTTCACCATCGAGCCGATGATCAACGCCGGCAAGCCAGCGACCAAGATCCTCTCCGACGGTTGGACGGCGGTGACCCGCGACCGCTCGCTTTCGGCCCAGTTCGAGCATACCATTGGCGTCACGGCCGACGGCTGCGAGATCTTCACCCTCTCCCCCAAGGGCTGGCACTGCCCGCCGTATGAAGGGGCCTGAGGGGTCAGGGAAAGAAGCACTCGGCCGGCATCGCGGGAGGGGAGATGGCGGAGGACGAGGGGGATCTGTTCGGGGTGGCGGAGGACGCCGCCACGCCGGTCGATCTGAAGGAGCGGCCGGCATCGCCCCATCATGCCGGCCATCGTGATCGCCTGCGGGATCGTTTCCTGCGCGGCGGCAGCGATGCCGTGCAGGATTACGAGCTGCTCGAACTGCTGCTGTTCAGCGCCATCCCGCGCCGCGACGTCAAACCCATCGCCAAGACCCTGCTGAAGCAGTTCGGCTCCGTCG
>JAEWWF010000297.1 GCA_023396465.1 Pseudomonadota bacterium | reverse complement strand
GGCCAGCGCCGCCTCGTCGGCAATCACCGCCTCGGGGCCGAGGGCGGCGCGCAGGTCGGCGGCGAAATCGTCCAGTGCCATGGCCTCAGCCCACCTGACGGCCGATCCACGGCCCGATCAGGTTGGCGACCGGCAGCGGCAGGCGCTTCCACACGGCGATCATGCGCTGGTACTTGGGGTTGTTGGGGTTGACGTCGGGCATGGCCTCCCCGTCGGCAAGGCGGAATTCGTGGATCACCGGGCGCGGCTCGAAGCCCCAGTTCTTCTTGAACGCATAAGGGCCGGTGCCGACCTTGCTGCGGCCGAAGTCGAAGATGGAGTAGCCGCGCGACCGGGCATCGCGCATCAGCCGCCAGTACATCAGGTCGGCGGCGCCGGTGCCGCGGGCGGCGGGGTCGGCGCCGGTGTAGAAGGGCATCACCCGGTCGCCGTGGTAGAAGTTGAGCACCGAACTGACCGGGCGGCCGTTGTCGAACACCGTCAGCACGTCGCAGTCGGCGCCGAAGGTGTCCTTCAGGGCGCGGAAGTAGCCGCGGCCGAACACCGGCGTGCCGAGGTTGCGCATGCCGATGGCGAACAGCCGCCAGCACAGGTCGACGTCGTCGTCACGGCGCCAGGTCAGGGTCGGGTTCTCCAGCGCCTTGCGCACCACCGCCCGCTGCTTGCGCGGGATCTGCTTGAGGCAGGCGTCCTCGTCGGCTTCGATGGGGCGGTCGAAGGTGGCGTAGAGCCCCTCCTTCCGCAGCCAGGAGGCATGGGGGCGGGCGGGATCGCGGATTTCGATGTAGGCGGCGCCGGTCTTGTGCAGCAGCGCCTCGGCGGCGGCATCAAGGGCGGCCAGGGCGCCGTCCTCGCTGACCACCGCGCCGCCGCCGACGCACCAGCCGGTGGAGACCAGGCGGGAGCCGAACAGGCGGCTTTTGACGTGGACCAGCGGCAGCACGCCGCGGATCTCGCCGGCCCGTTCGGCCATCAGGAAATGGCAGCGCTGGCCGAAGCTGCGTTCGATGACGCGGCGCCAGCCGGCGCGGTGGAAGAAGGTGGCGTCCGGGCAGGTGGCGACGAACGTGTCCCAGGGCCCGGCAGGGGCATCCCCTGCCAGCTCCGTGACCGTGTACGACAGCATCGCGGTGCTCCTCCGTGGATGGCTGGCGTGGCTGGCTGGCTGGCGGTCGGTCACGCGGGGGCGGCACACTCCGCGTAGACGCGATCCATGCGGTCCCACGCGAAGTCGCGCAGCAGCCGGGCGAGCCGCCCTTCGGTGCGCGACAGGTTGAGGTAGTGCCGGAACGCCGACTTGCGCGACAGGCCGGAAACGCGGGGCTGGCCGGGATCGACCTCCCACGGGTGGCAGTAGAACACGGCCGGCTGCCCGTCGCGGTGGTTCACCCGGCGCACGCCGGCACGGAAAACGGCGTAGGGCAGAAGACGGAAGAAGCCGCCGCCGGCGCATGGCAGGTTGCGCCCGCCCAGGCGGACGGTGGTCATCGGCACCTCCACCACCGGCACCTCGGCCTGCGGCCGATGGGCGAAGCGGGGGGCGTCGGGCATGCCGTAGAGGTCGTGGCGGATGGGGTTGATGCTGGAGGAATAGACATAGCCGGCGGCGGCCAGTTCCTCCCACGCCCAGGGGGTGTCGAGCCCGACCGAGAAGGTGGCGGCGCGGTAGCCGCGCACCGCGACGCCGCCGACATCCTCCAGGATCGCCTTGGCGCGGGTGACGTCGGCGCGGAATTCCAGCGGCGTCTGCTCGCGCACCAGCCGGTGGCTGAGGCCGTGGCTGGCCAGTTCATGGCCCTCGGCGACGATGCGGCGGACCAGCGCCGGCGCCCGCTCCGCCACCCAGCCGAGGGTGAAGAAGGTGGCCTTGACGCCATGGTCGGCGAACAGGTCGAGCATGCGGTGGGTATTGGCCTCCACCCGCCGTTCCTGGCCGTCCCAGGTGGCGCGGTCGATGCGGCCGGCGAAGGCCTGCACCTGGAACCAGTCCTCCACATCGACGGTCATGGCGTTGACGACGGTCGGCTGTCGACCACCACGCCCGCCCACCGGCCGCCGTCCCGGACGGTCGGCCTTGGCGGCAAGGGGGGAGTCCGGGGCGGCGGCGGTGCGGGCGAGGTGGGTCATGACGGGGTTCGGGGCCTCATGCCATCAATGAAATCTTCCAGGTGCTCCGACAGGGTGGTCAGCGTGCGGCGGAACACCCGGTCGTGGCGGCGGCCGCGTTCTTCCAGGGCGCTCAGCCGGTCCTCGAAGGAGTCCAGCAGGGCGGCAAGGTCCGACGGCAGCGCGAGGCCGGCGGCACCGGCCAGGGCGCCGTTGCGCGGCACCAGGGCCCGCGCCGCGCCTTCGCGGTCGAGCACCGACTCGCCTTCCGCCTCCATGTCCTCGGCCACCTCGTCCACCGCCTGCGCATCGAGGCCCTGGCGGTCCTCCAGGCAGCCGAACAGCAGCAGGCGGGAGCACAGCACGTTCACCCGTCGCGGCACGCCGCCGGTATGGCGGTGAATGGCGTCGAAGACATCGGGGGCGAACGCGGGCGCGCCGTCCCAGCCCACGGCCTTCATGCGGTAGAGAATGTACCCCTCAATCTCGTCCGCTTCGATTGGCCCCAAGTGGCAGGAGGCGATGATCCTCTGGCGTAGCTGTTCCAAACCGGGACTGGCGAGGGTGGCGCGGAACTGCGGCTGCCCGACCAGCAGGGTCTGGAGCGCCGGGGCGCCGTCCACCGACAGGTTGGACAGCATGCGCAGTTCCTCCAGGGCGTCGAACGGCAGGTTCTGGCATTCGTCGGCGACCAGCAGGCAGCGCTGACCGGCGCGCTGCCGCTCGGCCAGGAAGTCGGCGACGAGGGTGAGAAGCTCCGCCTTGCTGGCGTCGCGTTCATGGGCGATGCCGAAGGCATTGGCCACCATGCGCAGGGTGTCATCGGCGCCGAGTTGCGACGTCACGATCTTTCCCGACCGGAAGCGGCCGCGATCGAGCGTCGCCAGCAGATGGCCGACCAGCGTGGTCTTGCCTGCCCCCACATCGCCGGTGACGATGACGAACCCTTCGCCCTGGGCGATGCCATAGGTCAGGTAGCTCTTGACCCGGTTGTGGACGGTCGAGCCGAAATAAAAGCTCGGGTCCGGGGTAAGCTGGAAGGGGTGGCCGGTCAGGCCGTAGTGCTCGACGAACATCGGTAACACCTCTCTCCGTGTCGAGGGGGTGGACCGGTGTCCCGCGTGTCGGGTCGGATATCAGAAGGTAGCCGACAGCCTCGCGATGATGGAGTTTTCGCTGGAGGTGTCGTCGTCCCCTTCCTCGCGCCGCAGATGGCTGTAGGAGAGGGAGCCGGTCAGCTTCTCCGTGATCTGGTGGGTGACCCCCACGTTCCCCCGCAGGCTTTGCACGTCGTCGCCGCTGGTGGCGGCGGTGCGCGAGGTGGTGGTGTCGCCCAGGGTGTACCCGATTTGCAGGACGCCGCTGGTGGTGGGCGTCAGGTTATGATTGATCGACCCGAGAAACTGTAGGGTGCTGTCATCGGTTCCGCGGTCGACGGTGAACTCGCGCTCGACCCACGAGCCCGACAGGCCGTAGGTGGTGCGTTCGTACCGGTGCGTGAACCTGACCGAAAGGGTGTTGCGGCGGAACGAATCGTTGGTGAGAGCCTCATCCAGAGGGAGGCACAGCGGATCATCGGGATCGGCGCACTGGCTTTCGATCAATGCCTGCTGCTGGGTCACCACGTCCATGCTGTAGGTGGCGGTCAGGTTGGTGCGCGAGGTGATGTCCCAGCCGATCTCGCCGGAATAATAGGGATCGTCATAGCGGCGGCCGACCTCGACGCGGGTGTTGAGGTTGGGTGATGGGTTGTAGCGCAGGCCGACGGTCCAGAACGGCGCGCTGACGTCCTCCTCGCGGGCTTCGCGGCGGCTGATGCCCTCGGTTTCGTGGAACTGGATGTCGTCATAGCCGCCGCGCAGGATCACGCCCACCTCAGGGCTGACGCGGTACTCGGTACCGAGGTTGACGGTGCGTCGTTCCTCGCGGATTTCACCGTCGTTGTAGTAATTTCCCACCAGGGTGGAGAGGGTCCAGCCCAGGCGGCCGAACATCTCGCCACCGGCCAGGCTGGCATCGATCTCGTGGCCGATGCTGTCGGAAGGCCGCGACGAGTCGCCGGCATCGCCCACGTCGGCGGCAAAGAAGGTGGAGCCGCTCAGACGGTAGCCAAGACTGCCATCGGCGACGTCGCCGAACCGCTGGCGCCAAGTGGGGCCGAGGGCATAGGTCCAGATACCGGTCTGGCCCGAGGCGGCGGTGCGGTCGCTGGCGGTCAGGGCGCCCAGGCCGACGTTGCGCTGGCTGATGGTGGTGCGGCCGTCGAGGAACAGGTGGTCGTCGACCAGTTCGTAGGAGCCGGTGCCCGCCAGATTGTGGCGCATGCCGCTCAGCTCGTCGTTGGACAGGTATTGGTCGTAGCCCAGCCGGTAACGGGCATTGAGGTCGGTGCGGGCGCCGTCGACGGTGACGCCGACACCGGCATTCAGGCTGGTGATGAAGTCCGATCCGCCGTCGCCGCCGCTCCGGCCAAGGCTGCCGCCGCGGCCGACGCCGCTGACATTGTCGGTCCATTCCTCGGAAATCGAGGCCGATGGGGTGATGCGAACATCCTGCGCCAGGGCGACCGGCACGGGAAGGCCGGTCGCGAGGGCAAGGACGGTGAGGGATGTGGCCGTGGCGGCCGCCGGCAGGGTGGTGAAGGTGCGGGCCACGATCAGCAGCCCCCCGACCGGCCGTGCCAAAGCACGGCGCAATCACGACTCACGGACATAAATGAAACCCCCGAGTGCCTGAAACCTGTCGACACTCTACTGTCAGAACCAGCTCTGGGGAACGATGATTATGTCGCCCGGCAGCAAGTCGACGTTGGCCGTGATGTCGCCGCGTTCGAGCAGGTCATCGATTCGCACCCTATATTGCTTGCGGTCTCCTGGCGCCATCTCCCGCACCAGGATGGCGCGATTGCCGGCGGCATAGTCGGTGAGCCCGCCGACAGAGATCATGGCATCCAGCACCGTCATCTTGTCGCGGTAGGGCAGGGCCTGCGGCTGCGTCGCCTCGCCGACGATGCGCACCTGCTGGTCGAACGGGCCGCTGAAGGTGGTGACGATGACCGTCACGCTCGGGCTCTGCACGTATTCTCCCAGCACCTCCTCCAACTCGGCCGCCAGTTCCGGCGGGGTCTTGCCGGCGGCGGTGATCTCCGACACCAGCGGGATGGAGATGCGGCCGTCGGGGCGGACCGGCACGGAGGCCGAAAGATCAGGATTTCGCCATACGAAAACCTGCAAGCCATCGCCCGGGCCGATCACATAGGTGGGCCGGTCGGTGGCGCTTGGCGCGTCCGGCGCATCGAAAGAAGAAGACGAGCAAGCGGAAACCGCCAGGACTAGAGCGGTCGCGGCAGCCTTGAAGAGAGAGGATTGTCGTGTCATCGCACCAGTCCGTTGTAAATTTCGCCGTCATTATCCACGACGAATTCATGGGGCGCAACCAGAGCCGAAAGACGTAGTCTGTCAGATTAAAAGTATTGGAGATCATCCGCGTTGACCGGACTACGCCGCCGGGTGAATTGGCAGATCGATGTCAGCGCGCTTTACATAGCGCGGGGCGTGCGCATCCAGCGGCACCATCGCCGGGCGCGTTCCGTCGGGGCTGAGCGTGCCCTTGACCCGAGAAACTCCAACCGGACGGGACGCGAATGAAAGACGCTCTCTCGCAGCTCATGTGGTACATCCCCGCCCTGTGGCGCCGGCGCTGGCAGGTTCTGGGGGTGGCGTGGCTGGTGTGCGCGGCGGGATGGGCGGCGGTGGCCTTCATTCCTGACCAATACAAGGTGTCGTCGAAGGTTCACATCGACACCGAAAGCCTGCTGCGGCCCCTGCTGCGCGGCCTGGCGGTGGACGTCGATCCCATGCAGCAGGTCGACATGATGCAGCGCACCCTGGCCAGTCGCTCCAACCTGGAGCGGGTGGCGCGCATGACCGACCTCGACCTCGACGCCCGCTCCGACGAGGACATGGCGAAGCTGATTGCCGGCCTGCAAAAGAACATCTCGCTGCAAGCCGACAAAAACAACATCTTCACCATTTCCTACGAGGACCGGAACCCGCAGGTCGCCTACAAGGTCGTGCAGGCATTGCTCAACATCTACATGGAGAGCAATGCCGGTACCAAGCGTCGCGAGTTCGACAGCGCCCGTGCCTTCCTCGACGACCAGGTGCGCCATTACGAGCGCCAGATGCGCGAGGCGGAAGCGCGGCTCAGCGTTTTCAAGCAGGAAAACCTGGGCTATCTGCCCGGCAATACCACCTTCGTCGATCACATGAACCGCACCCGCGCCGACCTGACGGCGCTGGAGAACCAGCGCGCCGAGGCCGAGGCGCGGGCCGACGAGATGCGCCGGCAACTGGCCGATCTGCCGCAGTGGGTGGAGGTGGCGGGCACCGCCGGCGGGCCTCCGTCCATGTCGGAAGTGCGCCTGTTGGAGTTGCAACAGCGGCTGGATGACCTGCTGCTCCGCTATACCGAGCGCCACCCCGACGTGATCGCCACCAAGCAACTGCTGGAGACGGTGCAGGCGGAAATGGCGCGCTCCGTCGCCGGTCCGGGCGGCCCGCCCATCGCCGGAGGCGGCCCCGCCCTGGCCGATGCCGCCGACCTTGGCGGTTCTGCTGGTGACGGTGATCCCGAAATTCAGCCGGCGTCGACCGGGCCGGTGGAACCGCCGGTCGGCAACCGGGTGCCGAACCAGATTTATCACAGCGTCAAGGTGGCGCTGGTGGACGTGGAGTCCCAGGTCGCCGCCCTGCGCAGCGCCGTCGAGCGCAAGCGTGGCGAGTTGGAGAGCCTGCGTGCCGAGGTCAACCGCATGCCGGAAATCCAGGCCCAGCTTGATCGCCTGAACCGCGACTACGGCATCGCCCGCGCCAGCTACGAGGAATTCCTCAAGCGCCGCGAGACCGCGACCATTTCCGAAAGCCGCGAGGTCAACGCCGACAAGGTGCAGTTCCGCGTCATCGACGCACCACAGGTGCCGGTGCTGCCGACGGGCATCAAGCGCCCCATGCTGTTGGGCGTGGTCTTCGTGTTCGGCCTTGGTCTGGCGTTTGGTCTGGCGGTGCTGCTGGCCAGCCTTCAGTCGAACTTCGTCAGCACCACCCGTCTTGCCCAGGTGGTGGGGCTGCCGGTGCTCGGCAGCGTGTCGCTGGTGCGGCACGAGACGGCCCGCCAGCGCGTGATGCGGCTGGGTTCCTTCGGTGGCGCCGCCGGGGCGCTGGTCGCGGTGTTCGTCGGCCTGATGGTGGTGGAGATGCGCGTCGGCCTGCCCAACGCCATGCCCACGGCCGTCAAGGAAGGCGTCGCCGGCAAGGTGAAGTCGATCGTCGATCGCATCCAGTGATCTCCGTGATCGCCGGGCCCAGGCTTTTACACCTCCAGGGGATTTGCATGACCTCTCTCATCGAACCGGCCTTCTCGGGCCATGGTGACAATCGGCCGCCGCGACGGGCCTCGCTGGTGGAGCGGGCGGCCCAGCGCCTGGGGGATGACAGCGGTCCGGCGCCGCGCCCGGCTCCGGGCGCCGCACCCGGACCCGCCGTCCTGCCGCCGAAGCCGGACGCCGGCTCTCGCGC
The DNA here is from genome assembly GCA_023396465.1 of Pseudomonadota bacterium. Taxonomy (GTDB): domain Bacteria; phylum Pseudomonadota; class Alphaproteobacteria; order Rhodospirillales; family Rhodospirillaceae; genus Caenispirillum. Next base: position 6,439 of record JAEWWF010000297.1, on the reverse strand, counting down.
CTCCGCCGGGCAGGCGAGCGGGCGGATCGCCATTGATCTCGACCGTTTACAGGCCTTGGGCATGGTGACACCGCGCGGCGAACGCTCCTCCATCGCCGAGGAGTTCCGCATGATCAAACGGCCGTTGCTCCAGGCCGCCTTCACCTATCGTCCCGGCCAGGTCCGCAGGGACAACCTGATCATGGTGACCAGCGCCCTGCCGAGCGAGGGCAAGACCTTCACCGCCATCAATCTCGCCATGAGCATCGCCAAGGAGCGCGACGTGCATGTGCTGCTGGTCGATTCCGATCTCAGCCGGCCGAACGTCGGGCCCATGCTCAACGTGACGGCGGAGAAGGGGCTGACGGACCTGCTCGACGATCCCGCACTGGATGTGCGCGACGTGCTGCTGCGCACCAATGTTCCCAACCTGTCGCTCATCCTGGCCGGCAAACCTCACCCCATGGGAACCGAGATGCTGGCCAGCCAGCGCGCCACCAGCCTGATCCGCGAGATGGCGGAACGCTACAAGGACCGCATCGTCATCTTCGACAGCGCCCCCGCCCTGGTCAGTGCCGAGGGCACGGCACTCAGTCCCCATGTCGGGCAGGTGCTGTTGATCGTCGAGGCCGAGCGCACCACCGAGCTTGAGGTCAAAGGCGCGCTCGACGTGCTGCACGCCTGCGACAGCATCCAATTGGTGCTGAACAAGGTGCGGACCCGCTTCGGACTGCACGGTAAGGGCGGTTACGAGGGCTATTACTACTACGGCTGAGGCGCCGGGCGCCGGGCCGAGGAGGCTGCATCGTGTCCATGGGCAAACCGGCCGTTGGGGCCGGAGGGGCGGTCTGTCGGGGTCCCGCGTCGGTATCGGCGCCGGTGACGCCGGCGGTCGAGCGCGGATGGCGGCTGACGGCGGTGGCGCTGGCGGCCGGGCTGGCGGTCCTGCTGCTGATGTTCGCCGGCACGGTGGCGGCGACCGCTTCCACCTGGTGGAACACCGGCTCCTACAATCACGGCATGCTCATCGTTCCGGTGGTGCTGGCTCTGGTGTGGGAGCGGCGGGCGGCACTGGCCCGCACCGCCCCCCGTCCCACCGTCTGGGGCTTGGTGGCGGTGGCGGTGGCATCGCTGGCATGGACCTTGGGGTCGGCCGTCTCCGCCCTCATCGTGCAGCAGTTCGCCCTGGTCGGCATGATCTGGGGCATGGTGCTGGCGGTCACCGGCTGGCGGGTCTGCTGGCAGATGGCGTTCCCGCTGGCCTACCTCGTTTTCGCGGTGCCGTTCGGTGACTTCCTGGTGGTGCATTTGCAGGACATCACCGCCTGGATGACCGTCGGCCTGTTGCGGGCCAGCAGCGTGCCGGTGTTCAGCGACGGCGTTTTCCTGCAAACCGCCTTTGGCCACTTCGAGGTCGCCGAGGCCTGTTCCGGCCTGCGGTTCCTGACCGCCTGCCTTGCCTTCGGCACCCTGTTCGCCTGGCAGTTCTACACCGGCTGGGTCCGTCGGTTGATGTTCGTGGTCGCCTCGGCGGTGGTGCCGGTGATCGCCAACGGCCTGCGCGCCTATGGGATCGTCATGCTGACCGACATCTTCGGGCCGTCGGTGGCGCGCGATGTCGATCATATCGTCTACGGCTGGGTGTTCTTCTCGGTGGTGATGGCGTTGATGGCGGGGATCGGCTGGCTGTTCCGTCAACCGCTCGACACCCGCCTGCCGCCGCCATCGGAATCGCGCCGCCATACTCGGCGGGCGGTGGTGGCGGCGACCGTGCTGGCGGTGCTGGTCGGGGCGGCCCTGCCGGGATGGCTGACGCTCGGCTCCATCCGCGACGCCCATGCCGCCGGCCGCATCGCCGTGCCGCTGGTGCTGTCGGTCCCCTCCGGCTGGACCGCCGCCGTGCCGCGCGACTGGACGCCACGCTTCGCCGGTGCCGATCAGGTGCTGCACGACGGCTTCTCCGCCTCCGGCGCCCGGCTGGAGCGGGTGGCGGCCTGGTGGCGGAACCAGGAGCAGGGGCGCGAGGTGGTCAACCGCTCCAACGATCTCTCCGGCCCCGGCTGGCAGCGGCTGTCGTCGGGCCGGGTGCGGCTGACCCTCGACGGCGCCGAGGTCGATGTCGGCGAAACCCGCCTCGTCAATCCCGCCCAGACGCGCCGCATCGTGTGGAGCTGGTATTGGGTGGACGGTGCCTTCACCGGCGACGACCGCGTGGCCAAGCTGTTGCAGGCCCGCGCCCTGCTGTTCGGCAACCCCGATGCCGGCGCCCTCCTTGCCGTCTCCGCCGAATACGACGACCCGCTGGACGAGCCGGCCGTGCTCGGTGCCCTGCGCGCTTTCGTCGCCGGTCACCGCGACCTGTCCATCCAGCTGGCGCGGGCGGCCGACGGCAGCCCGGCATTGGCCGGCACTCCCTGACCCCGCCGCGACAGGACAAGGACACAACGCCCATGTGCGGTATCGTCGGTTTTTTCCATCCTGCGGCGGATCGGCCGGTCGACCGTGACCTGCTGCACGCCATGAACGAAACCCAGCACCACCGCGGCCCCGACGGTGGTGGCCTGTTCGCGGAGGACGGCGTCGGCCTTGGTCATCGCCGGCTGTCGATCATCGATGTCGCCGCCGGCCAGCAGCCGCTGTTCAACGAGGACGGCTCGGTGGTGGTCGTCTACAACGGCGAGATCTACAACTTCGAGGACCTGTTCGTCGAACTGCGGGCGCGTGGCCACGTCTTCCGCACCCGCTGCGACACCGAAGCCATCGTTCACGCCTGGGAGGAATGGGGCGAGGACTGCGTCACCCGCTTTCGCGGCATGTTCGCCTTCGTCCTTTACGACCGCAACCGCCAGACCCTGTTCCTGGCCCGCGACCGCCTGGGCATCAAGCCGCTGCACTGGGCGCCGCTGCCCGACGGGGGGCTGGTGTTCGGGTCGGAGCTGAAGAGCCTGCTGCGGCATCCCGAGGTGCCGCGCGCCATCGAGCCGCTGGCGGTGGAGGATTACTTCGCCTACGGCTACGTGCCCGACCCGCGCACCATCTATGCCGGCATCCACAAGTTGGAGCCCGGGCACACCTTGACGCTCACCCGTGGCGTTGCCGGCGGACCACGGCTGCGGCGGTTCTGGGATATCCGCTTCACCCAGGACGGCCCACGCGACATGGACGCCGCCGCCGAGGAACTGCGCGCCCGGTTGGCGGAAGCGGTGCGCATCCGCATGATCGCCGAGGTGCCGCTTGGGGCCTTCCTGTCGGGCGGTGTCGATTCGAGCGGGGTCGTCGCCATGATGGCACGGCAGTCGGACGCGCCGGTGGACACCTGCTCCATCGGCTTCGCCACCAGCGGCTTCGACGAGACCGACCACGCCGCCCGCGTGGCTGACCGCTGGCACACCGCCCATCGGGTGCGGCGGGTGGATCCCGATGACTTCGACCTCATCGACGCCCTGGCCAGCATGTACGACGAACCCTTCGCCGACAGTTCCGCCCTGCCCACCTTCCGGGTCTGCCAGTTGGCGCGCGAGCGGGTGACGGTCGCCCTGTCCGGCGACGGCGGCGACGAGGCTTTCGCCGGCTATCTGCGCTATCGCTGGCTGGCTGACGAGGAGCGGGTGCGCGGCAAGCTGCCGGCGGCTCTGCGGCGGCCGGTGTTCGGCGCCCTCGGCGCCCTCTATCCCGACCTGCCGGGCGGGCCGCGTCTGCTGCGGGCCAAGGCGACCTTGCAGGCGCTGGCGCGGGACACGGTGGAGAGCTATTTCCACACCGTTTGCGTGCTGCCCGACGGGTTGCGGCGGCGGCTGTTCGGCCCCGCCATGCGGGCCCGCCTCGGCGGCTATCACGCCAGCGAGGTGCTGCGCCGTCACATTGAGGCGGCGCCAGCCGACGACACCCTCGGCCGCATCCAGTACGCCGATCTGAAGACCTACCTGGCCGGCGACATCCTCACCAAGGTCGACCGCGCCTCCATGGCGGTGGCGTTGGAGGTGCGGGTGCCGATCCTCGACCATCCGTTCCTCGAATGGGCCTGTTCGCTGCCGCCCGGCCTCAAGCTGCGTGGGGGCGAGGGCAAGGCGGTGTTCAAGAAGGCGCTGGAACCGCTGGTGCCGCCGGACATCCTCTATCGCCGCAAGATGGGCTTCGCGGTGCCGCTGGCGGCGTGGTTCCGCGGCCCGTTGCGCGACCGCGTGCGGGCCGCCGTCACCGGACCGCATCTGGCCGCGAGCGGCCTGTTCGACCAGCACTTTCTCGCCAGGCTTGCCGACGACCACGCCGCGGGCCGCGCCGATCACGCCCCGGCGCTGTGGAGCCTGCTGATGTTCGAGGCCTTCCTGCGCCGTGGCGGGGCGCTGGAGGCCACCGCCCCGCCACCGCCGCTGGCGGTGCCGGCCTGACGCCTGCGATCGTCCCTTTCCTTTGCAGATTTCCAGGAGCCTTCCATGTCCGATACCCTGATCCGCATCAAGAGCCTGCTTGGCGAGGTGCTCCAGCTTGGCCCCCGGTCCGGCCAACTGACCGCCGAGACGCCGCTGCTCGGCAGCCTGCCCGAGTTCGACAGCATGGCGGTGGCCACCGTCATCGCCGGGCTGGAGGAGCGCTTCGACATCATCATCGAGGACGACGACCTGTCGGTGGAGGTGTTCCGCACCGTCGGCAGCCTGTGCGCCCTGGTCGACGAGAAGCTGCGGCAAGCGGCCTGATCATGCCATTTCCCCGCCTCAACCCGGCTTTCATCGACGGGCCCCGGGGCCGTCTGTTCACCGTGCTGCACGCCGCCGAGCGGCCGTTGTGGTCGGTGCTGTGGCTGCCGCCCTTCGGCGAGGAGATGAACCGTTCCCGGCGCATGGCGACGTTGCTCGGCCACGCCCTGGCGGCGGAGGGCGGGGCGCTGCTGGTGCTCGACCCCTTCGGCACCGGCGACAGCGCCGGCCGCCTGGAGGAGGCCACCTGGGACGGCTGGCGTGCCGATGCCAGCGCCGCCCTGGAGTGGCTGCGCGCCGAGGGGCTGGCGCCACGGGCGGCGGGCGGTCTGCGGACCGGCGCCGTGCTGGCTCTCGATCTGGCGGTGGCGGCGCAGTTGGCCCATGCCGTGCTGTGGCAGCCGGTCACCCGGGGCGATCTGTTTCTCACCCAACTCCTGCGGGTGCGGGTGGCGGCGGGGCTCGGCGAGGACGGCGGCGGCGAGACGGTGAAGGATCTGCGCGCCCGGCTGGCCGCCGGCGAGACGGTGGAGGTGGCGGGCTACCCGCTCACCCCGGCCATGGCGAGCGCGCTGGAGGCCATCGCCGTCAAGGACATGGGGGCCGGCTATCGCGGCACCATCGACCTGTTGCAGGTCTCTGCCGATCCGCACGCACCGGCGCCGCAGGGCATCGGATCGCTGGTGGACGGCTGGTTGCGGCGGCGGGTGGAGGCGACGTTGCGTCAGGTGGCCGGCGAACCGTTCTGGACCATCGAGGAAACCTCGGTGGCGCCGGCCCTGGTCGCCGCCACCGTCGATGTGCTGATGGGGGGCCGCGCTCCCGGCGCGGCCAGGGCAGGGGCGGCGAAACGGGCCGATCCTCGGGCAGGGGAGGCCACGCTGTGATGATGACCACGCCGCGCGAGGACGCATTCACCTTCGAGGTCGCCGGGGCGCCCCTGGTTGGCATTCTGCACGATCCCGGCCTTGCCTCCGAACGGGCGGTGGTGGTGGTGGTCGGCGGGCCGCAGTACCGCGTCGGTGCCCACCGACAATACGTGATGCTGGCCCGCGATCTGGCCGAGGCGGGGACGCCGGTGCTGCGCTTCGACTATCGCGGCATGGGCGACAGCGGCGGCGACTTTGGGGGCTTCGAGGACTGCGGCGCCGACATCGCCGCCGCCATCGACGCCCTGACCGCCCGTCTGCCTATGGTGCGGGAGGTGGTGCTGTGGGGGCTATGCGACGGCGCCACCGCCATTGCCTTTTATCAGGCGCGCAATCGCGATCCCCGCGTCGCCGGGGCGGTGCTACTGAACCCCTGGGCCCGCAGCGCCCGCACCCTGGCCGAGACCCAGGTGCGCCATTGGTACGGCCGCCGTCTGACCTCCGGTGCGTTCTGGAAGAAGCTGTTGACGGGGGGGGTCGATCTGCCGGCGGCGGCCGGCGGGCTGCTCGGCACCCTGGCGGCGCGGTTCCGATCCGGTTCGGGGGCCGGGTCCGCCTGTGGAGCGGAGGCGCCGCTGCCGGATCGGTTGGCGGCGGCGCTGACGGATATGGCGGTGCCGGTCTGCCTGATGCTCAGCGGCCGCGATCTGACGGCGCGTGAGTTCGAGGAGGCGGTGCTGGCACGCGGCCCGCTGAAGCGGGCGCAGGCGGCCGGACACATCCGCGTGCGGCGGCTGGCGGAGGCCAACCACACTTACAGCCGCCCGGACTGGCGGGCTCAGGTCCATGCCTGGACCACCGAGTGGGTGCAAAGCCTGGGGAGGATGGGATGAGCGG
>JAEWWF010000279.1 GCA_023396465.1 Pseudomonadota bacterium | reverse complement strand
GCCAGCGGCCGCGCGACGCAGGCATCGCACACCTGACCGGCGCGGAAGCGGGTGGCGGCGGGGCAGACGAGGCGCCAGTTGCGCACGCTCTGCACCACCGGAATGCCAAGGCGGGTAGCGGCGCGGTGCACCGCCGGCGACAGGCCGGGGAAGAAGTTCTGTACATGAATGATCTCCGGCCGCCGCTGGCGCACCCGCCGCACCAGTTCGGCGACGGCGGCGCGGTTCCAGGCGGCGCGGGCGAAGGCGGTGGGGCCGGCAACCGTTTCCGCCGGCAGGGTCCACAGGTCCACCTCCACCCCCAGGGCGGCGAGGGCACGCGCTTCGGTCGCCACCGAAACGTCCTCGCCGCCTGGGTGGCGGTAGCGGGCATGGACCATCAGCACCTTCATCCCGGCGGTCGGCCCTCCCATTCCACGGTTTCCCAGTCCGCTTCCGGCATTTCCGGCAAGGCGGCGGGAGCGGCCGGCGCCGGGGCTTGGGTGACGCCCAGCAGGGCGGCAAGGCGGCGGCGGAAACTGGGGTGGTCGAACCGCCCTTCGATCAGGGCATGGCCGCGGCGGCCCATCTCCCGCGCCGCCTTGGGGTCGGTCAGCAGGCGATGGATGGCCGAGGCGATGTTGCCCGGCGGCGCCGTCAGGCCGGTGACGCCGTCCTCGATCAGCCAGGCGGCGGCGTCGTCGGTGCCGCCGATCACCGGCAGGCCGTAGGACCACGCCTCGATGAAGGCGAGGCCGGAGCCTTCCTTCTTCGACGGCAGCACCACCGCGTCGGCCTCGCGGTAGGCACGGGCCAATTGGATGTCGTCGAGCGGGCCGAGGAACTCCACCCGCCGGTGGACGCCATGCTCGATGGCGAAGTCCCACAGCGGTTCGATCAGCGGCCCGGCGCCGACGATGCGGTAGCGCAGGGCGGGAAAGCGCTCCAGCAGGCGCGGCATGGCGCGGATGACGAGGCCGACGCCCTTGTTGACGTCGCGCACGCCCAGCCGGGCGACGGTCAGCAGGGTGTTGCCGTGGCGGCGGTCGGTCAGGTCCTGGGCGTGGTCCACCGCCTGCGGGAACAGCATGAAGCGGTCGCGCGGGATGCCGTAGCGGCGGCTCATGCGCTTCAGTGTGGTTTCCGACAGGGCGGCGACCCGGTGCAGGGTGTTGCGGGCGACGAAGAACTCCCACCCCGGCGTGCGGCGGTGGGCGGGGTCGCCCCAGACCTCCGGCCCGTTGGCGAACAGCACCACCTTGCAGCGCGGCGCCAGCACGCGGGCGATGGGCGCCAGCGGCAGAAGGTCGGCATGGCCGAGCAGCAGGACGTCGGGCTGGCCGGTCAGCAGGTGTCCGGCCACCGCCTCGATCACCGCGCCCTTGCGGCCGTTGCCGGTGCGGAAGGGGGCGGGGCAGGGGGTGTTCGGCGCATCCAGCACCGAGTAAACCCGCGGCAGGATGCCCGGCAGTTCGTTCAGGCAGCGGATGATGCGGCGGTTGAACTTCTCCATGCCGCCCTGGGCGAACCACGCGCCGAACATGACGAAGGTGACCTTCACGCCGCGACCTCCCGGTGAGTCTGCGTCCCGTCTGACTGGGCGGACGCTACCACCGCAAGGCGCCGCTGCGCTACCGCTTCGCCCGCCGCCAGGCCAAGCACCAGGAAATACTGCCACGTCAGGAAGATGCCGGCATTCAGATACCCCGCCGCCTGACTGCCGAGCAGGAAGGCCGCCGCCAGCCGCCCGTCGCTGCCGCCATGGACCAGCACGAGGCGCAGCAGGCTGGCCTGGAAGGCGAGGAACAGCACCAGCGCCGGCGCCCCGCCATAAAGCGCGAGGCTCACCAGCACGTTGTGGGCGTAGTGGGCGGCGGCCAGGTCCGGGCCGAGCGGCAGGTCGGCGCCATACCGCGGATCGGCCCCGGCGCCGACGCCGGTCAGCGGCCGGGCCGCCAGCACGTCGCGCAGGGAGGTCCAGGCGTCCAGCCGCGCCTCGATGGTGCCGACGGTCAGCCAGCGGCGCAGGAAGGGATCGTCGGCGGCAGGTGCGCCGGTGAACCACAGGTCATAGGCCGCGCCGCCCAGCCACAGGGTGAGAGGAAATCCCACCAGCGCCGCCGCCAGCACCACCAGCGGCCGGCGCAGCGGTCGCCAGCCGAGCCCCCACCACGCGAGGCCGGTCACCAGCAGGGCGGCCCAGGGCGTGCGGCTCTGGGTCAGCACCAGCCCGGTCAGCACGGCGGCCCAGGCCAGCAGCCGCCAGCCTCTGGACAGCCGCGCCAACAGCACCAGCATCAGGCCGCCGACCAGCGCCTGCCCCCAGGTGAAGGGATCGGGAAACAAGGAGAAGATGCGCCGCTCCCAACTGTCGCCGATCATCCAGGCGAACACCTTGCCGGCCTGGATGCTGCGCTCCGCCGCCCCCACCGCCCACGCGAGGTCGAGGCCGCTGTAGCCGGCCAGGAACTGCCACAGGCCGTAGCCGGCGGTGACGAGGCACACCACCGCCGCCGCCCGGCCGATGGGGGCGCGGTCACGCACCGCCAGGGCAGGCAGGAACAGCAGCGCCGGGACGATCTCGCGATGCAGGGTGCCGAGGCGGTGGAACCACGGCGTCGGCAGCGGCGTCAGCAGCGTGCAGAGGCTCACCCACGTCCCTAGCGCCAGCAGCCACACCGCCGGCGCCGGCAGCGGCAGCAGGCGGGGCAGGGCGGCCGCCAGGGCGGCGGCGAGCAGCAGCGTCGGCAGCACCTGCACGCCGTAGTAGGCGGCGGCCCCGCCGTCGCCCAGCACGAAGGTCAGACGCTTGAGCAGTTCGGCCAGCGGCTCCGCCAGCAGCAGGGTAGCGGTGAGCGCCGCCACCGATCCACCCGCCAGCAGCACCGCCAGGGCCAGGGCCAGCGCCGCCAGCAGCAGCACGCCGAGGCCGCCGCCCATCGCCCCGGCGGCGGCGGCCAGCGGCACGGCGGCCAGGGCGGCGAGCCTTACAG
>JAEWWF010000277.1 GCA_023396465.1 Pseudomonadota bacterium | reverse complement strand
TGCGCGCCGTGCCCGGCAGCAGGCGGGTGAGGTCGCGGGTGCGGTAGCGGATGACCGGCATGGCCTCCTTGGTCAGGCTGGTGAACACCAGTTCGCCGACCTCGCCGTCGGGCACCGGCTCGCCGGTCTCGGGATTGATGATCTCGGGGTAGAAGTGGTCTTCCCACAGGGTCAGGCCGTCCTTGGTCTCGATGCACTCGATGCCCACACCGGGGCCGATCACCTCCGACAGGCCGTAGATGACGATGGCGTCGATGCCCAGGCGCTCCTCCAGTTCCAGGCGCATGTCGTTGGTCCACGGCTCCGCCCCGAAGATGCCGATCTTCAGCGAGCAGCCGCGCGGGTCCATGCCCTGGCGCTCCATCTCGTCGGCCAGCACCAGCATGTAGGACGGCGTGACCATGATGATTTCCGGCTGGAAGTCGCGGATCAGCGCCACCTGCTTCTCCGTCTGGCCACCCGACATGGGGATGACCGTGCAGCCCAGCGCCTCCGCCCCGTAATGGGCGCCGAGGCCGCCGGTGAACAGGCCGTAGCCGTAGGAGATGTGGACCTTCATGTTGCGGCGGCCGCCGGCGGCGCGGATGGACCGCGCCATCACCCGCGACCACATTTGCACGTCCGATTGAGTGTAACCGACCACCGTCGGCTTGCCGGTGGTGCCGGAGGACGCATGGATGCGCACCACCTCGTCCATCGGCACGGCGAACATGCCGTAGGGGTAGGTCTGGCGCAGGTCGTCCTTCGACGTGGTGGGGAAGTGGCGCAGGTCCGCCAGTTCCTTGAAGTCGCGGGGGTGGATGCCCTTGTCGTCGCACTTGTTGCGATAGTGCTCGACGTTTTCATAGGCGTGGCGGATGGACCATTTCATGCGCCGCGTCTGGATGGCGGTCAGTTCGTCGCGCGAGCAGATCTCGATGGGGTCGAGTTCATGCTCGGCCGGGCGCCGGGTGACGTCCATCTTCGCCATGGTGGTCTTCAGCATGTTCATGGTCTGACGTCCTTCCTGCATGTCCGTTTCCTCGCCTCGCCGGGGACTCTGTTGGGGGGCGGTCACACCCGTTCGAGGATCATGGCAATGCCCTGGCCGACGCCGATGCACATGGTGCACAGCGCAAGGCGGCCCTGGCGGCGGTGGAGTTCGTAGGTGGCGGTGGTGACCAGCCGGGCGCCGCTCATGCCGAGCGGATGACCGAGGGCGATGGCGCCGCCGTTGGGGTTCACATGCGGGGCGTCGTCGGGCAGGCCGAGGTCGCGCAAGACCGCGAGCCCTTGCGCCGCGAAAGCCTCGTTCAGCTCGATCACGTCCATCTGGTCGAGCGTCAGGCCCGCCAGCGCCAGCACCTTGCGGCTGGCCGGCGCCGGGCCCATGCCCATGATGCGCGGCGGCACCCCGGCGGTTGCCATGGCGACGATGCGGGCGCGCGGCGTCAGGCCGTGGCGGCGGGCGGCCTCCTCCGACGCGACGATGAGGGCGCAGGCACCGTCGTTGACGCCCGAGGCATTGCCGGCGGTGACCGATCCGCCCTCCTTGCGGAAGGGCGTCGGCAGGTTCGCCAGCTGCTCCGGGGTGGTGTCGGGGCGCGGGTGTTCGTCGGTCGTCACCACCACCGGCTCGCCCTTACGGCGGGGGATGCTGACCGGCACGATTTCCTCGGCGAAGCGGCCCAAGGCCATGGCGGCGCCGGCCCGCTGCTGGCTGCGCAGGGCGAAGGCATCCTGGTCGGCACGGCTGATGCCGAAGTCGGCGGCAACGTTCTCCGCCGTCTCGGGCATGGAGTCGATGCCGTAGTCCGCCTTCAGGCGCGGGTTGACGAAGCGCCAGCCGATGGTGGTGTCGTATATCTCGGCGGTGCGGGAGAACGCCGTTTCCGCCTTGGGCATGACGAAGGGGGCGCGCGACATGCTCTCGACGCCGCCGGCGATCCACAGCGAGCCTTCGCCGGCCTTGATGGCTCGCGCCGCCATGCCGACCGCATCCATGCCTGATCCGCACAGGCGGTTGACGGTGGTGCCCGGCACGGCGTCGGGCAGCCCGGCCAGCAGGGTGGCCATGCGGGCGACGTTGCGGTTGTCCTCGCCGGCCTGGTTGGCGCAGCCGAGCGCCACGTCGTCCACCGCGTCCCACTCGACGCCGGGATTGCGCGCCATCAGCGCCCGCAGCGGCACCGCCGCCAGATCATCGGCCCGCACCGACGCCAGGGCGCCGCCGAAGCGGCCGATGGGGGTGCGGACGGCATCGCAGATGAATGCCTCAGCCATGGGCCATGGCCTCCGTCACCCGCCCTTTGAGGGTGCGGGAATTGCCGCGGAACTGGGCGATCACGGTGCCGTCCTGGGTGGTGACGGTGACGTCGGTGATGCCGCTGCGGCCCTGGCGCCAGGTTTCCCGCGCCTCCGCCCGCAGCACGTCGCCAAGCTTCGCCGGGGCGCAGAAGGTGACGGCGCAGCTGGACGCCACCGTCACCAGATCGTGCGAGTTGCAGGCATAGGCGAAGGCGGTGTCGGCCAGGGTGAAGCACAGCCCGCCGTGCAGGATGCCGTGGCCGTTCACCATGTCCGGCCGCACGGTCATGGTGCAGACGGCGTAGGACGGCCCGACCTCCGGCACCACGATGCCGAGGGCCTGCGCCGCGTGATCGCGGTCGTACATGGCGGCGCGCACGGCCTCCGACAGGGCCTGCGGATCGGGGTGAACAGCGGCGGTGGTGGTGGGTGCGCCTTCAGGCATGGAAACGGCCTCCTCCCAGGACCTTGCGCCGCAGCAGTGCCGACGGCCGGTATCGGTCCTCGCGATAGGTGGTGAACAGGTTTTCAAGGATGGTGTGGACGCGCCCGAGGCCGATGCCCTCGGCCCAGGCCAGCGGGCCGCGCGGGTAGTTGACGCCGAGCGTCATGGCGGTGTCGATGTCGGTCGGTGCCGCCACGCCCTGGAACACCGCGTCGGCGGCCTCGTTGGCCAGCATGGCGACGGTGCGGGTGACGATCAGCCCCGGCACGTCGTCGATGACCGACACCGCCAGCCCCAACGCTTGCAGCAGCCCGACGGCGGGGGCGAGGGCGGCGGCCGGCGTCTGGTCGGCGCGGGCGACAGCGGTGCGGCCGGCGGTCAGCCAGTCGCCGGTAAGATCGTGGACCACCACCGGCCGGTCGCCGACGCTCGCCGACACTTCCGTCGCCGTGCGGCCGTCGGAGGGCAGCAGCAGCACGCCGTCCACCTCCACCCCGCCGGGCCCGTCGGCGCGGTCGTGGGCGAGGCCGCGCGCCGCGATCAGCGGCAGCAGCGGGCTGTCGCCCCGCAC
>JAEWWF010000251.1 GCA_023396465.1 Pseudomonadota bacterium | reverse complement strand
CCACGCCATGCAGCACATGGTGGTGTCGGAGCATCCGCGCGAGGTGTGGAGCGCCGGGATCGGCGCTGGCGCCACTTCGCGCGACCGCCTGCTGGCGCAGCCGATCGTGGCCGACGGCCGCGTCTACACCATCGACACCGAAGCCGTGGTCAACGCCTTTGATCTGACCACCGGCGACCGCCTGTGGGACGCCGATCTGGTGCCCGACGACGAGGACACCACCACCCTGCTCGGGGCCGGCGTCACCTATGCCAACGGCCGTGTCTTCGCCGCCACCGGCCTCGCCGAAGTGGTCGCCCTGGATGCCGCCAGCGGCGCCGAGGTCTGGCGCACCCGTGTGCCGGCGCCGCTGCGCGCCGCCCCCACCCACGACGGCGGCCGCGTCTTCGTGGTGACGGTGGACAACACCGCCCTCGCCCTTGCCGCCTCCGACGGCCGCGTGCTGTGGAGCCAACCGGGCGTCGGCGAGGCCACCGGCATCCTCGGCGGCGCCGCCCCGGCGGTGGACGCCGGCGTCGTCATCGCCCCCATGCGCTCCGGCGAATTGCTGGCCTTGACCGTCGATACCGGCCGCCCGCTGTGGTCGGACAGCATCGTCGCCGTCGGGCGCAACGACGGTGCCTCCGGCTTGGCCGACATCAACGCCCGTCCGGTGCTGGACGACGGCCGTGTCTATGTGGTCAGCGCCTCCGGCCTGATGACCGCCATCGACCTGCGCACCGGTCGCCGCATCTGGGAACTGCCGGTCGCCGGCATCGAACAGCCGTGGCTGGCCGGGCGCTTCCTCTACGTCCTGACCACCGACAGCGACCTTGCCGCGGTGGAAGCCCGCACCGGCCGCGTGCTGTGGGTCACCGCCCTGCCGCAGTGGGAAGACCCCGAGGACCGCTCGGGCCGCATCGTGTGGTCGGGGCCGGTGCTCGCCTCCGACCGCCTCATCATCGCCGGCAGCCATGGCGAGGCCATGACCGTCAGCCCCTACACGGGCGAGGTTCTCGGCCGTGAATCCATGCCGTCCGGCGTGACCATCGCTCCGGCGGTGGCGGACGGCACCCTTCTGTTCCTGACGAACGGCGCCGACCTCGTCGCCTATCGCTGATTTAGAGACCCCATGACCTTTACCGTCGCCATCATCGGCCGCCCTAACGTCGGCAAGTCGACCCTCTTCAACCGGCTGGTCGGCCGCAAGGAAGCCATCGTGCATGACTTCCCGGGCGTCACCCGCGACCGCAAGGAGCGCAAGGCCAGCCTGCTCGGCCTGGAGTTCCGGGTGATCGACACCGCCGGCCTGGAGGAGGCGGACCCGGAAAGCCTCGCCGGCCGCATGAGCGCCATGACGCTCGGCTCGCTGTCGCAGGCCGATGTGGTGCTGTTCCTGTTCGACGCCCGCGCCGGCGTCACGCCCATGGACGAGCATTTCGCCGACGTGCTGCGCAAGCAGCCGACGCCGGTGGTGGTGGTCGCCAACAAGTGCGAGGGCCGCGCCGCCGAGGCCGGCATGATGGAAGCCTATGCCTTCGGCCTGGGCGAGCCGGTCGGCGTCTCGGCCGAGCATGGCACCGGCATGGGCGACCTGCTGGAAGCCCTGCTGCCCCACGCCCGCGCCCATGCGGCGGAACGCGGCGAGACCCTGTTCGGCGAGGAACCGGAAACCCCCGCCCTCAGCCCCGAGGAACAGGCGGCGCTCGACGACGAGACCCTTGGCGCCGACGAAGACCCCAGCCTGCCGGCGGTGCGCACCGAGGAAGACGTGACCAAACCGCTGCGGCTGGCCATCGTCGGCCGCCCCAACACCGGCAAGTCGACCTTCGTCAACGCCCTGATCGGCCAGGAACGGCTGCTCACCGGGCCGGAGGCCGGTGTCACCCGCGACGCCATCACCGTCGACTGGACCTATAAGGACCGCGCCCTGCAACTGGTGGACACCGCCGGCCTGCGCCGCAAGGCCCGCATCCAGGAAAGCCTGGAGCGGCTGTCGGTGGGCGACACGCTCAACGCCGTGCGCATGGCCGAGGTGGTCATCCTCATGCTCGACGCCAACATGGTGATGGACAAGCAGGATCTGACCATCGCCCGGCTGGTGATCGAGGAAGGCCGAGCGCTGGTCATCGCCGTCAACAAGTGGGACGCCGCCGAGGACCGCGCCGCCTCGCTGCAACGCCTGAACGACCGTCTGGAAAGCAGCCTGCCGCAGGTGCGCGGCATCCCGACGGTGACCCTGTCAGCCATCCGCGGCCAGGGGCTCGACAAGGTGATGGACGCGGTACTGAAAATTCACCGCATCTGGAATACCCGCGTCTCCACCTCGGCGCTGAACCGCTGGCTGGAGCACACGCTCACCCGCCATCCGCCGCCGCTGTCCAAGTCCAAGCGCCGCATCAAGCTGCGCTACATGACCCAGCCCAAGGCGCGGCCGCCAACCTTTGCCGTGTCGTGCTCGCGGCCGGAGGATCTGCCGGAAGCCTACGTGCGCTATCTGGTGAACGGCCTGCGGGAAGACTTCGGCCTTACCGGCGTGCCCATCCGCATGCACTTCCGCAAGCCGAAGAACCCCTACGTCGACTGACGCCGACCGCCG
>JAEWWF010000241.1 GCA_023396465.1 Pseudomonadota bacterium | reverse complement strand
TGATGAGGGTCAGGACGATAAAGCCGTCCACCGCCAGCACCCGCCGCGCCGTCTCCGCCGCCGGCAGCCGCGCCCAGGCGGCCAGCAGCGCCGCCGCCGCCAGCGCCACGCCAAGGCTGCGGAACTCGTGCAGCGCCACGGTGGAGAAGGCGAACACCGCCGCCGCCACCAGCCGCATGCGCGGATCGATGCGGCGCAGCCCGGTCAGCGGGCCGTCGGCGAAGGTGCGCAGCGCCGACTGGCCGGCCCGGCTGTCGGTCATGCCCCGGCGCTCTGTCGTCCGCGGTCAGGCACGGACAGACGCCGCGACAAGGCCGAAGGCATCGGGCTTCACCTTGCGCACCAGAGCGACGGCGGCGCCGGTCACCACCGCCTCGACCACCATCACCGGCACATGGGCGACGAACACCAGCTTGGCGGCGGGGATGAAGGCCTGCCCCGACAAGGCGAGCGACAGGCCGACCATGAGCGTCGTCAGCACCACCGCGCCGCCGCCCGCCACCACGCCCGCCACCGCCGCCGGGGTGGCGGCGGCGCCGCGCACCAGCGGCCGGCACATCAGGCCGAACAGCACCGCCGGGGCGGCGATGTTGAGCAGGTTGACGCCAAGCACGGTCAAGCCGCCGAAGCCGAAGAACACCGCCTGCAAGGCCAGCGCCACCGCCAAGGCCGGAAAAGCCGCCCAGCCGAGCATCAAGCCGGCAAGGCCGCCCAGCAGCAGATGCACCGACGACGGTCCGAGCGGCACCTGCACCAGCGAGGACACGAAGAACGCCGCCGACAGCAGACCGGCGCGGGGCAGCGCCTCCGGCGTCAGGGCGCGCAGCCCGATGGCGACGCCACCGACGGCGGCGGCCGAGGCGACGGCGATGACCGGGGCGGCCAGGGCGCCATCAACGATATGCATGGCGGTTCCCCCTGGTCGCGATGCGGACCGAGCGGAAAAACAAGCGCGTGTGCGTCATCCTGGTGCTCCCTGAGGGCGCCGGGCGGCCGCGCGGAAAGGCTGCGAGGGAAGCGTGACCGAGATCGGACCCGGCGCCGCCGCACACCTTCCGCCGCCGGACCGGCGGAACGGAATGATGCACGTCACCACCACGGATGCCCGCACCCCCGGATCGCCCCGCCCGGAGGATGAGTGACGCCGCGACGGCAGGTCTCCTGGCTCGCGGGTCGTTGCCCGGATGCCGCCTTCCCGACCGGCGTGGTGGCCGTCAGTGGCGCAATGGCATCCGCGCTCGCCGCTCACAGTTGCGGGGGCAGCTCCGGCATCGGCCCCCCGACGGGGTCGGTCCGTTCCGGCATTCCCTTTTCATCCCCGGGCTTTTGACCCACCTGGGGCAACCATCGCGTTAAGGCGGAGTATGCCGGGCGGTCCGGGCGACGTCAAACACATCGCGGACGGACTACCGGAACGGGTGCCGGCTCACACCACGGATGACGCGCCGGAGGTGGGGCTGGTATGTTGCAATCATCAAGGGTTTTGGGGTCAAGGGCTTGGAGTTGACCGGAGAAACGCGGCAGGCAGCCTCATCGGTATCGCCGACGGTGACCCTTCTGAGCAGGCTGGTGCGGGCCGTTCTGCTGATCGTGGCGGTATGGGCCGGCGCCATGGTCAGCCTGTGGCTGATCGCCGAACGCACCCGCGCCACCACCGCCACCGAGGCATCCGTCTCCCTGCTTCACACCGTTCTCCGGGCGGAGGAGCGGCGGCTCGGCCTGACGGCGCGCGACTACGTGTGGTGGGATGAGTCCATCCGCAACATCCTGGTCGACTTCGATCCCGACTGGGCCGACAACAACATCGGCAGGTATCTGCACGAGGCCTTCGACATCACCCTGTCGCTGGTGATCGCCGGGGACGGCCGCCTCATCTATGGCGCCCGCGAGGGTGTTCGCTTGGTGCCGCCGGATGCCTCCGCCCTGTCGGCCGGATTCGGGGCCCTGGTGGACGAAGCCCGCGCCGACCGGGTCGACCTGCTGCCGCGCTGGGTGGCCGGCACCGCCCTGCTGGACGGCGTGCCGGTGCTGGTCGCCGTTTCTCCCTTCACTCCCGAACGCCCCGACAGCCCGCCGACGCCCGACAGCAATGCGGTGCTGGTGCTGGCACGACCGCTGGATGCCGACTGGGTGGGCACCCTGGGGCAGGACTATCAGCTCGACGGACTGGCCCTGCGGCCGGTGGACGCCCCCATGCCTGCCGGCCACACCGCCGACACCCGCCTGATCACCCGCGATGGCGTGGCGCTGGCGGCGCTGTCGTGGCAACCGCGTATTCCCGGCGACCGCGTCGACACGAACGTCCTCGTGACAATGAGCGTGCTGTCGGTGGTCATGATGGCCCTGCTGGCGGTGTTCCTCAGCCGTGCCCGCCGGCTGGCCCGCCGATTGGCGGAGGACGAAGCCGCACGGACCGAACAAGCCCAGGCCCTGGCCGAAAGCGAGGAACGGCTGCGGCTGGTCGTCGCCAATGCGCCGGTACTGCTGGTGGTCAGCGACCGCGACGGCGACATCCTGCTGATGGAGGGCGGCGCCCATGGCCTGCGCGACGCCCTGCCCGATGCCGAGGCCGGCGCGCCGTTTGCCCATACGCTGGACCGGATGCCGGCCCTCGCCGATATCGTCCGACGGGCCGAACGCGGCCAAACCGCCCACGGCGAAGTCACCAGCGGCGCACATACCCTGGAAGTCGCCTGCGCCCCCTTGCGCGACAGGCACGGCCACCGCTGCGGCGTCGTCGCGGTGCTGGTCGACATCAGCGAGCGCAAGACGATGGAAAACACCCTGCGCCGGGCGCTCGACGAACTCACCCGCTCCAACGGCGAATTGGAACGCTTCGCCTATGTCGCCTCCCATGATTTGCAGGAGCCGGTGCGCACCCTGGTGGGCTATGCCCAGCTGATCCGCCGCCGCTACGACGACCACCTGGACGACGACGGCCGCACCTTCCTGTCCTACATCGAGAACGGCGCCCTGCGTATGCGATCGCTGGTGCAGGGGCTGCTCTCCTACTCCCGCCTCGGCGCCGAAGCCGCCTTGCCCGAGCCGGTGGATGCCGGAACCTCGCTGGCCTCCGCCCTCGACAACATGGCGGCGATGGTGCGTGAAGCCGGCGCTTCCATTGTCGCCGGCCGGCTTCCGGTGGTCCACGCCGAGCCATTGCAGTTGATGCAAGTCTTCCAGAACCTGATCGGCAACGCGCTGAAGTTCCGCCACCGCGACCGTCGGCCGCAGATCACCATCACCGCCGAACCGGCCCGCGAGGGGTGGCAGATCACCGTCCGCGACAACGGCATCGGCATTCCGGCCGACAGCCTGCACACCATATTCGGCCTGTTCAAACGGCTGCACGGACCGACCGTCTATCCCGGCACCGGTGTCGGTCTTGCCATCTGTCAGCGCATCATCGAGCGCAGCGGCGGCCGCATTTGGGCCACCTCCGACGGCGAAAGCGGCGCCGCCTTCCACTTCATCCTGCCAGCCGTGCCGGATGGCTCCGCCAATCCCGGCGGAGGCAACGGCGACGTGCCGGCTATGCCCAAGCTTCTCCCGCAGGTATAGTCGTCCCCATCATAGCCCCACCAGCCGGGAATGCCTGCCGCCCCATGACCTTGCCCGATCCCTCGGCGCTGTTCGTGCTGGCCCTGCTGGGGGCCGTGTTCATCGCCTTCGTCAGCGAGCGTTTTCCGCCCGACACGGTGGTTCTCGGGGCCGTGGCGGCGCTGCTCGCGACCGACATCCTGCCCGCTGGCGAGCTGTTGGCGGTGTTCAGCAACGCCGCCCCGATCACCGTCGCCGCCATGTTCATCCTGTCCGGGGCGCTCATGCGCACCGGCGCCATCGAAGCCTTCGGCGATGCCGTCTCGTCGGTGGCCAAGCGACAGCCGAGCCTCGCCCTCGCCGCCGTTGTTGTGGTGGTGATCGTGGTGTCGGCCTTCGTGAACAACACGCCGGTGGTGATCGTGCTCATCCCGGTGGTGATCAAGCTGGCGGGGCGGCTCGGACATTCGCCATCGCGCTATCTCATCCCGCTCAGTTACGCCGCCATCCTGGGCGGCACCTGCACCCTCATCGGCACCTCCACCAACCTTCTGGTCGATGGCGTCGCCCGCGAGCAGGGCCTCGCGGCCTTCGGCATGTTCGAGATCACCCTGCCCGGCCTGCTGATGGCCGTGGTCGGGCTGCTGTACCTGGTGCTGTTCGGCCGCCACGTCCTGCCCGACCGCACCACCGTCACCAGCATGCTGGCGGCCGACGACCGGCCGCGCTTCCTGACCGAGGTGGTCATCCCCGAAGGCTCGCCGCTGATCGGCACCCGGCCGCGCGATGCCGCCGTGTTCACCCGTCACGACCGCCGGCTGGTGGACGTGGTGCGCGGCGACGATTCACTGCGCCGCGACCTTGATGACGTCCGCCTGGAGGCCGGCGACCGGGTGCTGGTGAAGACACCGGTCCACGAGGTCATGAGCCTGCGCGAGGACAGCGCCGTCTCCTTCCACGATCCGCACGCGCTGGAACCGGTCGGCAGCCGCCAGACCATGGTGGTGGAAGGGCTGATCGCACCGGAAAGCCCCATGTTGGGCAAGACTCTGCGCCATCTGCGCCTGCGCCGCCGCTATGGTGTCTATCCGCTGGCCATGCACCGGCGCGGCGAGAACATCGGCGCCAAGCTGGAGGCGGTGCCGCTGCGGGTCGGCGACACCCTGCTGATGGAAGGCACCGCTGAGGATGTGCGCCGCCTGTCCGACGAACAGGGCATCGTCAACCTGACCGAGCCGCAGGACCGTCCCTTCCGCCGCCGCAAGGCGCCGGTGGTGCTGGCCGCCGTTCTGGCGGTGATGGCCCTGGCGGCGGTGGAAATTCTGCCCATCGTGTCGCTGGCGGTGATCGCCGTCGCCGTCGTCATCCTGACCCGCTGCATCGATCCCGATGAAGCCTACCGCTCCATCGACTGGCGCATCCTGGTGCTGATCTTCGGCATGCTGGCGGTCAGCCGGGCAATGGACTCCACCGGCGCCATGGCGTGGATCGTCGATGGCGTCATGGCCGCCTTGGGCGGGCTGCCGCCGTGGGTGATCCTGGCCTGCATCTACGCGCTGACGTCGCTGCTGACCGAGATGATCTCCAACAACGCCATCGCCGTGCTGATCACCCCCATTGTCATCGGCGTCGCCGAACAGATGGGCGTCGATCCCCGGCCCTTCGTGGTGGCGGTGATGTTCGCCGCCTCGGCCAGCTTCGCGACCCCCATCGGGTACCAGACCAACACCCTGGTCTATGGCGCCGGCGGTTATCGGTTCGCCGACTTCCTGAAGGTGGGCGTGCCCATGAACATTCTGGTCGGCATCACCGCCGTCCTCATCATCCCCATTTTCTGGCCCTTCTGACGCGGCGACAGACTCTGTCGGTGGCGGTGGCGGGATTTGCACATATCTTATAAACACCCGCCGTAAGTCCTTGCCACCAGCCCCGGAAGGAGACCTGTCGCCGTGCTCGACGCTGTCAATATCGCCATTCTTTTCGGCGCAGGGCTTATCACCCTCAGCATTTTCACCAGCCTGCTCTCCATGCGCGCCGGGGCGCCGCTGCTGCTGGTGTTCCTGCTGGTCGGGCTGGCGGCGGGAGAGGACGGCTTTCTTGGCATCGATTTCGACAACGCCCCCGCCGCCTACTTCGTGGGGTCTCTGGCGCTGGCGGTGATTCTGTTCGATTCGGGCTTCGGCACGCCGATGAAGAGCTTCCGGCTCGCCGCCGGACCGGCCCTGTCGCTGGCCACCATCGGCGTGCTGCTGACCGCCGGACTGTTGGGCCTCGCCGCCCATGTGCTGATGGACCTGTCGCTGACCGAGGCCTTGCTGCTTGGGGCCATCGTCTCCTCCACCGACGCGGCGGCGGTGTTTTTCCTGTTGCGGGTCGGCGGGATGAAACTGCGCGACCGGGTACGCTCCACCTTGGAGATCGAATCCAGCTCCAACGACCCGATGGCGGTGTTCCTGACCATCCTGCTGGCCGACATGGCATCGCGCGGCCTGACCTTCGCCGACATCGGCTTCGAGGTGACGCTGACCGTGGTGCAGCAGTTGGGCCTCGGCGTGGTGGGCGGCCTCGCCGGCGGCAAGGTCATCGTCATGATCATGCGGCGGGTGCGGCTGGATGCCATGCTGTCGCCGCTGACGGTGCTGAGCCTGGCGCTAACCTTGTTCGGACTGGTGAGCGTGGTCGGCGGCTCCGGCTTCCTGGCGGTTTACGTGGCGGGTGTCGCCGCCGGCAACGATGCCATGCCGCAGGCGGCGACGCTGAAGCGGTTCCAGGCCGGCATGACATGGCTGGCACAGATCGTCATGTTCCTCACCCTCGGCCTGCTGGCGTCTCCGGCCAGCTTTGGCGCCGTGGCGATACCGGCGGTGTTGCTGGCGGTCTTCCTGATCCTGATCGCCCGCCCGCTGGCGGTCTGGCTGGTGCTGCTGCCGTTCCGCTTCACCGCCCGAGAAACCCTGTTCGCCAGTTGGGTGGGACTGCGCGGAGCGGTGTCGATCCTGCTGGCCATCGTGCCCATGGTGGCGGGGCTGGAGATCGGCCAGACCCTGTTCAACACCGCCTTCATCATCGTGCTGGTCAGCCTGGTGGTGCAGGGTTGGTCGGTGCGCTGGATGGCCGACCGCCTTGGCATGCTGGTGCCGTCGCGCTCCGGCCTGGTGGAGCGGTTCGAGTTGGAACTGCCCGACCGGGCCGGCCACGAACTGGTGGTCTACCGCATCACCGACAGCGCCGCCGTCACCGAAGGGGAGCGGGTGCCGCGCTGGGCACGGCCGGCACTGGTGGTGCGCGACGGCCGCTCGCTGGCGTGGCGGCAGGCGGGCGGCCTGCGTCAGGGCGATTACGTCTACGTCTTCATCAATCCGCAGTACGTGCCGCTGCTCGACCGCCTGTTTGCCCGTCCAGAAGGGCCGGACCTGTCGGATACCGCTTTCTTCGGCGATTTCCCCTTGAGCCCGGACGCCACCATCGACGATGTGGCCACCCTGTATGGCCTGCCGACACCGCCGGGCCTCGACCCAACCCGCAGTCTGGCGGAGACCTTCCGGCTGGTGTTCGACGGCCTCGCCGCCCCCGGCGACCGCATCGCGCTTGGCAGCGCCGAGGTGATCGTGCGCGAGGTGGGCGAACGCAGCGAGGTTCTCTCCCTCGGACTCGGCGTGGCGCCGGGTCCGCAGGTGATCCGACGTCTGCCGGGCCGGCTGTCCCGGCTAGTGGCGCCGTTCAGCCGCACCAGCCACCGCCTTCCACCCGACCAGCGAGGACTGCGGGCCCGCCTGCGCCGCCTGCGGTGGGCGCGGCGGAAGCAGGAGCGGACGGCCGAGGAGTGAAGGCGCCCTGAACCGCTTGGTCGGGCGGCGCGGCGGTGCTACATCTGGCGGTCTGCGGCGGGGCGGTCTCCACCCCGCCCTCCCTGCAACCCTTGCAGAAGCACGAAGGATGACGACGCAGCACCCGCTCCGCCTGTTCAATAGCCTGGGCCGCGAGGTTCAGGAGTTCCAGCCCATCGACCCGCGGAACGTGCGCGTCTATTCCTGTGGCCCGACGGTCTACAACTACGCCCACATCGGCAACCTGCGGGCCTATGTCTTCGCCGACACCCTGCGCCGGGTGCTGACCTTCAAGGGCTACAACGTCACCCACATCATCAACATCACCGACGTGGGGCATCTGACCTCCGACGCCGACACCGGCGAGGACAAGATGGAGGTGGCGGCCAGCCGCGAGAAGAAATCCATCTGGGACATCGCCGCCCACTACACCGACGTGTTCAAGGACGACGTCCGCCGCCTCAACATCCTGGAGCCCAGCCACTGGACGCCGGCGACCCGGCATATCCAGGAGATGATCGCCTTCGCCCGCGAGCTGGATGCCGCCGGGTACCTCTATGAACTGGAGGATGGCGCCTATTTCGACATCTCCAAGGTCGCCGACTACGGCCGCCTCGGGTTGCTCGATCTCGATGGCATGGGCGAGGAGCACCGCCGCGTCGAAGGCCCCGGCGGCAAGCGCCACCCGGCCGACTTCGCGGTCTGGCGCAAGAGCCCCGACGGCGTGCAGCGGCAGATGGAGTGGCATAGCCCCTGGGGCGTCGGGGCGCCGGGCTGGCACCTGGAATGCTCGGTCATGTCCATGAAGTACCTGGGCGAGCAGTTCGACATCCACACCGGCGGCATCGATCACCGGCAGGTCCACCACTGCAACGAGATCGCCCAGAACCAGGGTTACACCCGATCGGAGAAGTCGGGCGCCAACTGGTGGATGCACAACGAATTCCTCATCATGCGCGACGGCAAGATGTCGAAATCGTCGGGCAAGTTCCTCACCCTCCAGAGCATCGTCGATCAGGGTATCCACCCGATCGTCTACCGGCTGTTCCTGCTCGGCGCCTCCTACCGCTCGTCGCTGGAATTCACCTGGGATGCCCTGGTCGGCACCCGCGCCGCCCTGCGCCGCCTGCTGCTGCGCATCGCCGACCTGAAGACGAAGGTGGAAGCGTCGGAGGTGGCGCGGCTGGCCGGCGAGATGCGCTACAGCTCCGGCGGATCGCTCGCCTATATCCGCGCACGGCTGACCGCCGGCCTGTCGCCGCGCGCCACCGAGTGGGCGGACAAGCTGGACGCCGCCGTCTCCAACGATCTGGCGATGCCAGCGGCGGTGGCGCACCTCAATGAGGCCCTGTTCGACAAGAAACTGACGCCCGAGGAGACCCTGACGCTGGCAGCCCTGGCCGATCTGGTGCTCGGCCTCGACCTGCTGACCTTGTCGGCCGAGGATCTGGCCATCCGCCCCGCCGATCAGACCCTCGACAGCGCCACCGTCGAGGCCCGTCTGGCGGAACGCACCGAGGCCCGCAAGGCCAAGGACTTCGCCCGCTCCGACGCCATCCGCGACGAGTTGCTGGCCCAGGGCGTCGGCATCATGGACACGCCGCAGGGCACCACCTTCGAGTGGTTGCCGCTGATAGACGTCGGATGAGGCGCTGAAGCCGACAAAAGAACGGCGGCGCCCACGGGCGCCGCCGTTCCAGACTGCTGACGAACCCCGTCATTTTGGCGGGGTTCGTTGTTTTCATGATGCCGGGTGAAGGTTGGCGCCCGGGAACGCCCCGTGGGTCGCCCTGTGACCCAGGATCGTCGG